>DGDS01000003.1:0-25487 GCA_002385575.1 Caryophanales bacterium UBA3946
CATATCATTTACAATCTTACACAAAAAGTTATTATCATAAATAAGCCGCTGGCATTTTTCCGGGACATTTGATATAATATATTAATGGACGGACGCATATCCGCCCGCAAACGGGATCGGGAGCTATGGATAATTACATTGACATTTACACGCTCAACGACTTTCACGGCGCCCTTTTTCCTAATCGTGACGAGCCGGGTATCGCGCGGTTGGGTTGCTACCTGCTTGAAAAAAGACGGGAGGATCCCGATCGGACCGTGATCCTTTCCTCCGGAGACATGTTTCAAGGAACGGCGGTCTCAAACCTGAGCCGGGGTGAAGTCGTCGTCGCGGCGATGAATCTGATCGGATTTGACGCGATGACGATCGGCAATCATGAGTTTGACTGGGGCGTTCCGGCGTTGAGACGGTTCTGCGACGGGGATGAGGGCAACGGCGAGGCGAGTTTTCCTTTCCTGGCCGCGAATATCCGCCTGAAGGCGTCGGGAGAACTCGTCCCCTGGGCGCGGCCTTATATGGTCATCGCAAAGGAGAACGCCCGCGTCGGCGTGATCGGCGTCATCGGCGAAGACTTGATAAACGACATCCTCGGTTCGCTCATCAGCGATTACGAGTTTACCGACATGCTGGCAGCAATCGCCGAATACTCTAAGGTGTTAAGGGAAAAGGAAGGTTGCGGGATCGTGATCGTCGCGGCTCATGCGGACACGATGGCGATGAACGAGCGGATCGCCGCCGCCGGAGCGGACGCCATCGTCAACGGTCATACCCACAACTATTATGCCGGGGAGTTCGTTTTCGACGGCGCGGTCATTCCCTACATCCAATCCGGAAACAACGGAAAATACCTCGGGCACATTCGCCTTTACCTTGATGCGGAAGGACGGAACATCATCAACGTCGACTGCGAAAACATTCCTGCCGCCCTGGCATGCCGAAAGGAAAGCGAAGAAATCAACGCGATTCTTTCCGGGTATCGGGATCTGATTGAGGTCTCTGGCAAAAAGATCTCCACTGCAGGCGCCGACATCGATCGATCTTGCGCCGCGGTTTGGACCGCAGACGTATTACGGAAACATGCCAACGCCGCGCTCGGCATGATAAATAGCGGCGGAATCAGGGAAGCCGCCTTCCCGATCATGAAGGACGAGGCGGTGGATTACGGCCGGATCTTCCGGATGATGCCTTTCGAGAACAAAGTCGTCACCGTCGAAATGAGGGGGAAGGAATTGCTTGCGTTGATCGCGCGTCCCGCCGGTGGAAAGCTCGTTTTCAGTTCCAACTTTGACGCGGTAAACGGCGTTCTTGACGGGAAGAAAATCGCGGCAGCGGCGCGCTACCGCGTCGCCACCGTCGATTTCGTGTTGGAATCACCTGCCTACCAGATCGGCGGGGAAAGGGCAGCGGTATATGAGGAAGTATTGCTTCGGGATTTGCTATTGGATGCTATCAAGGCCAGCGCTTTGCAAAACGACGGGATATGGCAGATAACAAAGGACAAAGGATGATAATTTATGCTGGATAAACTCAAGGAAATATTCACGGCGACGCCGTTTTGGGAACTGGCGCTGATCTTTTTCGCTCGCATCCTGGAAGTGTCGCTTGGAACTCTACGGGTGATCTTCGTAAACAAGGGACATCGCCGGCAGGCGTTCATCCTTGGTTTCATCGAAGTCACGATTTGGATCTTCGTCGCCTCGCGCGTGATCTCCGGCATTGCTGAAGAACCGCTCAAGGCGGTCATCTACAGCCTCGGCTTTGCTTCCGGGGTTTACGTCGGCTCGATCATCGAGGAACGGCTGGCGGTCGGTAAAGTCGTGATCCAGATCATTACCGGCGTAGACAAGGGGAAGGAGATTGCCGAGACCCTGCGCCATCACGGGATCGGCGTCACGACCTTCTCCGGACAGGGAAAGGACGCGGAGAAGACGATCCTGATGGTTTTCGCCAACCGTCGGAACAAAAAATCGATCATCGACACGGTAAGCGAGGTTGATCCGCACGCGATGGTCGTCAGTAACGAAGTGGCGACGCTGAAGGGCGGATATTTGTCGAACTGGCGCCGTCTGATCAAATGAAAGAAGGAAGCGCATGAGGAAGTGTTTCACCATCAATCCCACCCGCACGGCCGCGGACATCGAATCCTACCGGCCGTTGCTGGAAAAGGGGATTTACCAGGGAATCGAAATTTTCTATCCGTATCATCTTGACCCCCGGCAGCAGGAAGATTATACCGCGGGGATTGGAAAGATCAAAGCCGACTTTCCCGCAGTCGAGGTCGTCATGCACCTGCCGTACGGACCGGCCCACGATCTGGGCGACTTTGTGAAGGCGGGCGCGGTCGTCGAACTCTTGAAAAACGCGATCGATTACGCCGTCCGTTTTGATGTGACCAAGCTGACCCTACATCTGGGTTATGCGAATCCGGAAATCGAACGCGCCGTATCGCTTCGCCATATCGAATCGGTCCTGAAGGACTTGACGGCTTACGCGGCAACGCGGCGGATGGAAGTGATGATCGAGAACATGCCCGGACCGAAGGAACTTGGCTACAGTCCGGAAGAGATCAAGACCCTGATCGCAAGAGTCGGTGCGGGCAATCTGAAGTTCATCCTTGACACCGGCCACGCCTATTTAAGCGACTTTAGCATTGAGGAGTACATCGATGCGCTCGCAAGCAACCTTCGTCACATCCATTTTAGCGATAACGACGGTAGTGGCGATCAGCATGCGCGGCTTGGTTCAGGGACGATCGACTTCCATTCCGTTTTGAAAAAGCTGAAGGAAATCAGCTATGAGGGGCTTTGTTGTATGGAGATCATCTTTGCGTCGGCGGACGACTTGTACCGAAACGCCGCCGATTTCGATAAATATGACATTTATTAAGAAAGTGCAAAATCCAGCGGTATTTATTGCTTGTTTACCGCTGATATTTATAGTATAATTGGTAAAAATAAATGGAAAGAGGCAGTTTATGAATAAGATTAAAATCGTTACCGAGTACACTGCCGATCTATCCCCCGAATTGTACGAACAATTTGATATCGATCCCATTCCTTTATACCTGACAATCGCAGGGAAGACTTATAAAGATCATATCGATATCACATCCCAGGAACTGTACCGTTTAGTTGAAGAATATAAGGAACTGCCGCGGACATCGGCGGCCAATCCCAACGTATTCATCAATCGCTTCAACAAATGGCTGGATCAGGGATACCAAGTGCTGTACATCGGTATCGGTTCGGGGTTCTCGGCAACCTTCCAGACGGCGCGATTGGTGGCTTCCGAATACAGCCCCGATCAAGTCCGCGTTATCGATTCCAAAAACCTGTCGAGCGGAATCGGCCTTCTGATCCTCAAGGCCGCCCGTTTTCGCGACCAGGGCGACGATCTCGATACGATCGCCCGGAAAGTCGAGGCGCTCGTGCCTTTGGTCAGGACGCAGTTTGCGGTCAACACCCTGAACTACCTGCACAAAGGTGGCAGGTGCAGCGGCACAGCCCGGATCATCGGAACACTTCTGAAGATCAAGCCGATCATCAGGGTCGTCGACGGCCAGATGATGGTCGCGAAGAAGCCTCGCGGTAAATTCGAGGCCGCGCTCCAGGTACTTTTGAATTATCTCGAACATGACAAGGATAATCTCGATCCGGAATTCTTAATGATCACCCATTCGCTGGCCGACGAAGACGCCGTTTACCTGAAGGAAAAAATCGCCGCGATGGTTAATGTGGAAAACGTCCTGGAGACCAAGGCGAGCGCGGTCATCTCCGCGCACTGCGGTCCGCGGACGATCGGAATCCTCTACATTCTCAAAGAAGCAAAACCGACGCCGGATGAAGAATAACCGGCCATTACCAAAGGAGTCGCGCTTGAAACACAATCTCTATCTATACTACGGATTCCCCTCGACACTTAAGGAAAAAATCGCTTTGGTAAAAAAACACCGGTTTGACGGCGTGTTCCTGTTCTGGGACGAGAATTTCCCCGCCGCGGCCGAAATGGTAAGATCGGCCGGCCTGGACATCGAGACCGTCCACTTGCCCTTTGACCGCTGTAACGACCTTTGGGTTCCGGGTGAGGTGGGCGAAGAATACGTGGCGATGATGCTGAAGGCGATTGCGGAAGTCGCGCCGGCGGGCGTTCCGACGGTGATCTTCCACCTTTCCGCCAGCGATAACCCGCCTCCCTACAACGAACTGGGTATCGCGCGGCTGGCGCGGATCTTGCGTTTGTGCGAGGAAAACAAGATCAATCTCGCCCTGGAAAACCTGCGGCGTCTTGACTACCTCGACTATGTTTACGAACGCCTTGCCAGCGATTATCTGAAATTCTGCTTTGACAGCGGCCATGCCAACGCCTTCACGCATAACATCGAGAACTTCCCCTGGGAAAAGTATGCCGACAAGCTCGTTTGCGTGCATCTGCACGATAACAACGGATTATGCGACCAACACCTTGTGCCCTTTGCCGGGAACATTGACTGGCGCCGCCTTGCCGGAGATTTGAAACGAGTGGGATACGCAGGTCCGCTCACTTCCGAGGCGGTTTGTTTTACCGGTCAGCCAGAGGGGGAGGAAGAGTTTCTCCGGTCCGTGAAAGCGGGACTGGCGGAAATCGATCGATATATCAGTCTGTAAACGCTCATTTATCGGCGGAAAGCCGGTTTTTCGCGTCAATTATAACCTGTCATTCCAAGAAGGTGTCCAGACAATGAAAAAATGGTTTAAACTAGATAACGCCGCGAAAGTCTTTCCTTCGGTCACGAGCAAAAGAAGAAGCAATCTTTTTCGCCTGTCTTTTAATTTGAAAGAAGAAATCGATCCGGATGCGTTGCGTCAGGCGCTTGTTTACACGCTGAACCGCTTCCCGTCGATGAAGGTGAAAATGAAGAAGGGCTTCTTCTGGTATTACCTCGAGCCGAATAACGAGGAACCGTTGATCTTCCAGGAAAGTCCGTATATCTGCAATAAGTTCAATTTCCGGGAAAACAACAACTATCTCTTCCGCGTCAGTTACTTCGATCGCCGAATCGCGATCGAGGTTTTTCACGGCCTTACGGACGGCGCCGGCGCCCTGGAGTTCCTCAAGGCCTTAGTGTACAATTACCTCGTCACCAAGGGTCACCAGATCGACAGCGAGAATTTGATCCTTACCGACATCGAGAATATCAGCGAGGAATACCAGGACAGTTTCCTCAAAAACTACGATAAGAGATATAAAAGCAAAAGGCGCGAGCGGAAAGCCCTGCAATGGCGGGGGACGCTTTACCAGGAAAACTGGCTGGCGCTGATCACCGGCACCGTCAGCGTCGCCGCGCTGAAGGAAATCGCGCACCGTTACGAGGCGACGATCACCGAGTTTCTGGCCGCCTGCATCATCAAAAGCGCCATGCAGACGCCGACGCTCTTTGAAAACAAGCGCAAACCATTCATCCTCTTCATTCCCGTCGATCTGCGTCGGATTTTCCCGTCGCGGACGCTGCGGAACTTTTCCTTGTATACGCGGACGATCTGCAACCTGGACAATGAATTGACCTTTGAGGAGATCGTCGCGTCTGTCAAGACGGATATGAGCGAGCAGTTGAAGAAGGAGAACATGCAGGCGATGATCTTTCAGAACGTGAAGATCGAGAAGAACATCTTCCTCCGCTTGGTGCCGCTTGCGATCAAGGAGATCGCGCTTCGCGCCGGCTATCGCGCCTGGGGCGACAACGCCAACAGTTTTTCCTTCTCCAACCTTGGGAAGGTAACGCTGCCGCGAGAGATGATACCCTACATCGACAAAATCGAGTTCTGCAACGGCGCTTCCTATCGTTCCCCGGTCAACCTCGGCGTCATCAGCTTTGGCGATAAGCTCGTGATGACGTTTTCGGGGGCGATCGTCGAACGAGACCTCCAGCGGGCGTTCTTTCGCCTGCTGGCCGGGTTCGGTCTGGAAGTCGTCATTGAAACTAACGAGCTGGAGTTATGATTATGAAAAAATGCCCGCAATGCCAAGTTGAGGTCAACACCGAACGTAAGACCTGCCCGTTATGTTTTGCGCTGCTCCAGCCGGGAGAAGGCGAGACCCCGCAACTTACACCCTATCCCAAGTACCGCAGCCGGGCGGTCCGGTATAATGTCTTTTTCCGGATCCTTACGTTTCTGTCGATCATCACCGCGTTCGTCTCGATCGTGGTCAACGTGCTTACCTACCGCGACCACGGGAAACTCTGGTCGCTGGTCGTCCTCGCCGGTTTGTTTTACCTGTGGGTCTTGTTCCGCTCGACGATCCGCGGCTACGGGAACGTCCCGCGCCGCCTCGTGATCCAGATGCTCACACTTTCGGCTCTCCTTTACGTCATCGACCGTTTCAGCGGGAACAGCGGCTGGGCGCTTTCCTACGTCATCCCCTTCCTCTCGATGGCTTCGATCCTCGCGATCATCATCCTGCTGGTGAGCAACACCGTGAAATTCGGCGATTATTTGTCGGCGCTGCTGGCGGCGAGCGTCTTTGGCTTCATTCCGTTCATCCTCTGGCTCTTCGACATCGTCACGACGCTCTGGCCGTCGCTTTCGGCCGCTTCCCTTTCTTTTTCCACGATAATCGGGATGTTTATCTTCGCCGGCGACCACATCAAGGAAGAATTGAAGAAAAGATTTCATATTTGAGATGAAAAAACATTTTGAAAATGATACTTTATGTAGTATAATATATGATAGCGCAAGTTACATTTCCAAGGAGGTTTAAGAATGAAGGAGTATAAAGGAAACGAAATCCGTAACGTGGCCGTATTGGGACATCTGGGAAGCGGGAAAACGACGATCGGCGAAGCCCTGTTGTTCGCCGGAAAGGCGATCGAAAAAAAGGGGGAAGTGGAAAAGAAGAACACCGTTGGTGATTATTCCGTAGAAGAGCAAAATCGGCTGACCACGCTCAGCGTTTCCGTTTTGCCCGTCGAATGGGCGGGCCATAAGATCAATTTCCTCGACACCCCCGGTTCCGAGGAATTCATCGGCGAGATCGAAAACGCCTTAGCCGTCGCTGATGCGGCGGTGCTTTTGATCGATGCGACCAAGGGCGTCGAAGTCGGGACCGAGCGGGTCTGGGACGAGATCCGGAAACGCAAGCTGCCGACCGTGATTTTCGTGAATAAAATGGACAAGGAAAACATCAAGTACCAGAACGTCATAGATTCCCTGACCGGCAAACTCGACAGCCGCGTCAAGGAGTTCGCCCTGCCGATTTTTGCGGGCGAGAATTTTGAAGGATTCGTGGACATCATCAATAAGAAAACGTACCGCGACGGACAAACGAGCGCGGTCGCACCGGAATTTGCAGACAAGGCCGAGGAACTGTACAACGACCTGCTCGAGAACGTCGCGGAAACGAGCGAGGAACTCCTGGAGAAGTTCTTCAGCGGCGAGGAACTGACGCCGGAAGAAATCCGTACCGGCCTGGCGAACGCCATCGGTTCCGGCGACATCTTCCCCGTCCTGTGCGGCTCGGCGGTAAAGGACGCCGGGATCGATTTCCTGCTTGACGCCCTCGTCGCTTATCTGCCTGATCCGCTGCGCGCGGGCGAAAAACAAGGGACCGACCCGCGGACGAAAGAACCGCTCGCCCGGAAACTTTCTGCGGACGAGCCGGTTTCCGGTTTCGTCTTCAAGACGATCATCGACCCGTTCGTCGGCACTATTTCCTTCTTCAAGCTTTATTCCGGCTCGCTGAAAGCGGGACAGGAAGTACTGATTGCCGAGACCGGCGACATCGTGAAAATTCCGCAGTTATCCTTCCCGCGCGGGAAAAACCAGCTTCCGATCGACGTCGTGTATGCCGGTGACATCGCCTGCGTGACGAAGGTGAACGAGTTCACGAACGGGACGACCTTCGCGGACCGGAAGAGCCCGATCGTCTATCCGAAGGTCGAGCATCCGTCCCCGATCTTCTACATCGCCCTGTCGCCGAAGAAGAAACAGGATGAGGATAGGATCTCGAGTTCTCTGCAGAAACTGAATCTCGAGGATCCGACCTTCGAAATCATCCGCAATCCGGAAACGGCGCAGTTGTTGATCGGCGGTCAGGGTCTGACCCACATCGGTTACATCGTCGAAAAGATGCGCAACATGTTCAAGGTCGAAGTCGACCTGACTGACCAGAAGGTCGTGTACCGCGAGACGATCCGCGCCAAGGGCGAAGGCCACGGCCGCCATAAGAAACAAACCGGCGGCGCCGGCCAGTTCGGAGAAGTCTACATCCGTTTCGAACCGTGCGAACAGAACTTCGTCTTTGAAGAAGAAGTCGTCGGTGGCGCCGTTCCGAAGAACTATTTCCCCGCCGTCGAGAAAGGCCTGATCGAGACCTTCGAACGCGGTCCGTTGGCCGGGTTCCCCGTCATCGGCGTGAAAGCCGTCCTCTTCGACGGTTCGTATCATCCGGTCGACTCCAATGAAATTTCGTTCAAGCTGGCGGCCAACCTGGCCTTCAAGGACGCCCTGAGCAAACTCCGTCCGACGATCCTCGAGCCGATTGTGCAACTGAACGTCTTGGTCAAAGACGAGTTCGTCGGCGACATCATGGGCGACCTTACGAAACGCCGCGGCCGGGTGCTGGGAATGGATCAGAAGCACGGCTACCAGGAGATCGTCGCCGAGGTTCCGGAAGCGGAGATCACGAAGTATGCGGTCGACCTGAAGGCGATGACGCAGGCAAGCGGCCGTTTCACCCGGAAATTCCTCCGCTACGAAGAAGTCCCGGAAATGCTGATCAACAAGATTATCGAAGAATACAAGAAACAATAAGTCAATATGCGTCTTGAATATCAAATCGACCGGGAAGTCGTGTTAAGCGAGTTCCTGCGTTCGTGCGGCATTTCGCGCCGGATGGGTAAGAAAATCAAATCTTGGGGACAGGTCATGGTCAACGGGGAACCGGTCTGCTTTAACGCGGTCCTTCAACCAGGGGACATCTTGACCATTGCATACCAGGAGGTGATCAACGATAAGATCCCGCCGGCGCCTTTTTCACTTAACATCATATACGAGGATGAGTGGCTGCTCGTCATTTCCAAGCCGGCGGATCTTTCGGTCCAGCCTTCCCGCAAGCATCGTGACGACAACCTCGCAAGCCGGATCGCCCACTATTACCAACAAACCGGCCGCCCCGGTAACATCCATATTGTCAACCGCCTTGATTACGCGACTTCAGGCCTGCTTTCCGTCGCCAGGGACGGGAATACGCATCATCTGCTTGCTTCCCAACCGCAGGAAAAAAGATACCTGGCCGTCGTAAAGGGACTACCCGCACCGGCCGGAATCATCAACCGCCCGATCGCACGGGAGCCCGGTTCCGCGATCAAACGGGAAATAAGCGCGGACGGCGCGCCGGCGGTAACGGAATACCGGGTGCTTTCGGCCGGACGAAAGCGCGCGCTCGTCGAACTGGCGCTTATGACCGGGCGGACTCACCAGATCCGCCTGCACATGGCGTCGATCGATCATCCGGTCATCGGCGACCGGCTGTACGGTGAAGGTGGCGAAAGGCTGCTTTTGCATGCATACTATCTTGCCTTCGACCATCCGTACACGGGACGGCGAATGGAGTTTGTCGATTATCCCAATTGGTATGAAAATGATATTGAAAATGATCAGAAATTGTGCTATAATGATTGCAAAAATAATAATGGAGGATAAAAGGAATGGATGAAAATAAAGTATACACCAATATTGAAGCGCGTGACGATGGATTTACGCTGATTGAGTTATGGCGCATCATCCAGGCCAACATGGTATGGCTTCTGCTCATCATCGTCATGTTTGTGCTATTGGGATGGTTATATACTTTCCATGTCGTAAAGCCGATGTATAAGTCTTCCGTCGACATCCTGATCGAGATCCGCCACGAAACGACGTCTGGAACCGACTCCGCGAAAACGCAGACGGCGCGTCAGGTCGCCTCTAACATTCGCGAGTACATCAAGTTTCGCGACGTGATCAATACCGTCCTGGAAACCCAAGGCGACGATATTGGTGTGGACTATGACTGGCAATTGGTGGCCAGCCGGATCTCGACTGCGGCGGTTGGCGACGCGGTCGCGGTCAAGGTGACTTATGAGGACACCGATCCCGTGGTCGCGCAGAAAATGGTCACGGCGCTTGCCCAGGAGTTGACGCGGCGTCTCAACCTCGAAAAGGACGATCCGGACAGTATGAAATTCGCGACGGAATATGCGAAAATCTATAACGAACCGGTACTCAATCCCAACCAGCGGCCTTCTTCCCCCAACAAACCGCTGAACATGATTATTAGTTTGTTGCTTGGGGTGATCGTCGGCGTCGTTTTCGTGATTTTGAAGGAACAGTTCAGCAACACTTTCCAGACCCAGAGGGACGTTGAGAATACGTTGGGCCTGCCGGTAATCGCGCTGGTTCCGGTGGCGGGCTCAGGAGGCGAAGAACTTGAATAGACTGAACAAACTTTTTAAGAACAAGTTGACCTACAAGGATTCCATCATCGTTGCCACGCAGCCGGATTCCGTTTACGCCGAAAGTTTCCGGAAAATCCCCATCAACATCAAATATTCCCGCATCGACGACGAACCAAGGGTCATCCAGATCACGTCTTCGCTTTCCGGCGAACACAAGTCCACAAGCGCCGCGAACATCGCGGCCGTGTACCACGAGCTTGAGCGCAAGGTCATCATCGTCGACTGCGACCTGCGCAAACCGAGCATCCACCGGATCTTCGGATTCGTCAACACCGACGGGCTTACCGATTACCTCATCGAAAACGTCGATTTTAACCATCTCGTCAAGAAAACGCAGTTCGGTATCGACGTGATCAACGCTGGCAATCCCGTTCCTTATCCGCACGTCGCCCTGAGGAGCGATAAATTCAAAAACCTGATCGCGCAACTTCGGGAAACCTACGACTATGTCATTCTCGACAGCCCGCCGCTTTTACTGGTTACGGACAGCCTGATCATCGGCGAGGTATGCGATACGGCCGTCTTCGTCATCAACCAACGCACGACGAAGAAGAACGCGGCCAAGGAAGCGATCCGCCTTTTACGCGAGTCGAACATCCCGATTGCCGGTATCCTTCTTAGCAACACTTCCAGAAGGATCAGAAGAGCGGGCAAGTACTTCGCTTACAAGTACAAATATAATCCGAAGAAATAAATGGAATCCCGATGATTGACATTCATTCGCACATCTTGCCGTTTGTTGACGACGGGTCCGATTCCGTCGCTGATTCTTTGCGCATCATCGAAGACGCCGTGGCGAAGGGTGTCACGGGAATCATCCTTACTCCCCATGCCCTGCGAGCGGGGATGCCGAAGTTGAGCAAAGAAGAGTACGAACGACGGTTTTTCGAGTTTCGGGACGAGGCGCGCAAGCATTGCGAGGTCGACCTCTATTTTGGGCAGGAGATCGCCTATCACCCGAAAATCGTCAAATACCTGCAGGCTGGCGAATTACTGACGCTTAACGGTACCTCCTTTATTTTACTGGAACTGCCGCTTTTCCATCCGCTCGAGGATTACGAGGAACTGTTCTATAGCTGCTCGGTGCTGAACTATAAGATCATCATCGCGCACATCGAACGCTATTATTACCTCAGTTATAACGACATCATCTCCCTGAAGCAATATGGGGTGATGTATCAGGTCAACAGCAACTCGATAACCGGGGAAGCGGGCCGGTATCTGCGTAAACGGTGTCTGAAGCTGCTGAAGGACGGCCTGGTCGATTTCGTTGGCAGCGATGTCCACGTCGACCGGAAAAACGACCTGCATCTCGCATATCAGGAAGTGGCCCGACGGTTGTCCGTGGCCGACGCGGACCGGATCTTTCGCGAGAATCCGCGCAGCTACCTCAACATCAGGTAAAAAGTCTTGAATTGAACGGGTTTTTTTAGTATAATAAAGAAGAACCATAGAAGAGAGAGGTATGACATGAAAAGAATCATTGCTTTATTGCTTCCGACACTTCTGGTACTGTTCCTGGTCGCCTGCGACAAGTACTACGTGAAGATCACGGGTCCGGATTCGCTGGAAGTGGGCGAGACCGTGCAATTCGAGGTCGACACCAATTATAAGAACCCGACCGTTTACTGGTCCGTTTCCGATTCTTCGCTGGCGAGCGTGGACGATGACGGCAACGTCACCGGAGTCGCGGCAGGAACGGTCACCGTTTATGTCGAAGTCGAAAACGTCGGCATGGCCGAAAAGGAAGTCGAAGTCATAACGCCAGCGTTACCGGCTTATACTCCGGCGCAGTTGAAACCGATCCTGAAGGACCTCTTCGATACTTATGCGGAAGCCGAACACGGCCACGTCAAGATCGAGACGAACCTGGGAGAAACAGAAGTAACGACGGAACTGATCTATAATTTCTCCGGCGAAGCGATCGAATCCCTGATGTACAAGCTGAGCGGCGCTGAATCCGCCCACGTTTACATCAAGGACGGATTTGCGTATATGTATATCGACGAGGCCAAGAGCAAGGCGCAAGTCACGGAAACCGAAGCTTATACCATCATCAATTCCTACGGTTTCGCGACGTTCGCAGCCGGGGCCTGCGCGTTTTACAACGAGGATGCCTTCTTCACGGCGCTTTCGTCGCCCGTGAAGGCGGACGATACGCTTACCTATCAGTTGGACCTGAGCGCCTATAACGGCTCGGTGTTTGATACCACCGGAAAGGACGAAATAACCCTGGCAGTGCAGTTTGCCAACGGCCAGCCCGTCAAGGTCACAATCGAGATAACCGCCGACGAAACTGTGGACAAGGTCATCGTTCATTACTTGGGTACGACGGCGAAAACCATCGAGTACCCGACCGATTTGGATACTTATCCGTTCGAATAAGAAGACAAGTGATAACGACAAGTTATCACTTTTTATTTTTGTGATCATATTAAGCGGTTTATAAATGCATATTTTCCATTATAGGCAACATCCTGATTTACTGGGGTATTATATATTTGTCAACACGTTTACGACTGCCAATTTTTCACGCATTCTTTTTATTTTAATAGTTGAAAAAAGCGGGAAATGTGATATGATAATTGCGGACACAAATAGATGATTGGAGGATACTGCTTTGCAAAAAACGGTCTTGTACGAGGAACACCTTCGGCATGGCGCGAAGATTGTCGAGTTCGCCGGCTACCTGATGCCGATCGAATATTCCGGCATTGCCCAGGAACACCGGGCCGTCCGGGAAGAATGCGGACTCTTCGACGTCTCGCACATGGGTGAGATAAAGATTACAGGGAAGGACGCGACCCGTTTCGTCAATTACCTGTTGACGAACGATGTCGCAGCCGTCAAACCTAATAAGATGGTCTACGGGCTGCTTCTGAAAGAGGACGGGGGCGTCGTCGATGACCTGATGGCGTACAAGTTTTCCGATGAGGATTACCTGCTCGTCGTCAACGCCGCGAACAAGGACAAGGATTTCGACTGGATCATGGCGTATCGCGACGGATTCATGGTCGAAGTTAAGGACCTTTCGGCGGATTACGGGCAGCTTGCGCTGCAGGGTCCGCTTGCGGCGGGGGTGTTGCAGGGATTAACGGATTACCGGCTCGAAAATCTGAAAGCCTTCGATTTCGCGGTCATTCCCCTTGCCGGAAGCGAATTCCTCGTTTCGCGCAGCGGCTATACCGGCGAAGACGGGTTTGAGATATACGGCTTCAACCCCGACATCCTGGCGTTGTTTAAACGTCTCCAGGCTATCCCCGAGGTGACCTTGTGCGGACTGGGGTGCCGCGACACGCTTCGTTTCGAGGCCGCGATGCCGCTTTACGGTCACGAGATCGGTCCCGATATCACCCCCTTGGAAGCGGGACTTGGTTTCGCCGTCAAACTGGACAAGGAATTTGTCGGCCGGGATGCGCTTCTGGCCGCGAAACGGGACGGTCTGAAAAGGAAAGTCGTCGCCCTTGAACTCCTCGACCGGGGAATCGCCCGCGCCGACTACCCGATCGAAGCCGATGGAAGGATCATCGGTCACGTCACGACCGGATACATGATTCCCACCACCGGCAAATCCTATGCCTTCGGCCTGATCGAGAGCACCTATGCGGCGCTGGGGACCGAGGTGCTGATTCACATCCGGAAAAACAAAGCCAAAGCCCGGGTCCGGGATAAAAAACTGCTTGACAAAAAATATTTTAAGTAAGGAGATATAGAACATGAGTAAAGTTTTAGACAACTTGAAGTACACGAAAAGTCACGAATGGATTCGCGTTGACGGGAAAACCGGCATCATTGGCGTTACCGATTATGCGCAGGAAAGCCTGGGTTCGATCGTTTACGTCGATCTCGGCGCCATCGGCGACCAGGTCGAACAATTCAAAGAGTTCGGCGCCGTCGAAAGCGTCAAGGCCGCGTCCGACCTGATTTCCCCGATTACCGGCAAAATAATCGCGATCAATCAGGAAGTCATCGACAATCCCGAACTGATTAACGATGACGCATATGAAAACTGGCTTGTGAAAGTAGAAATCGAAGACGAAGGGGAACTCGATAAGCTGCTTGACGCCGCGGCTTATCTGCAGTCGCTCGAATAATGTTCAAATACATTCCTCATACCGACGCCGACATCAAGGAAATGCTGGACAAAATCGGCGTCGGGTCGATCGACGAATTGTTTTCCGAAATTCCGGAGGAAGTGAAGAAGCGGGCGGAATATAATCTCGAACCGGCGCTTTCCGAGCTCGAGGGGCGCAAGCGCCTGAGTTGTCTGGCCGGGATGAACAAACCGCTCGTCTCCTTTTGCGGGGCCGGGGCATATGATGTGTACACCCCTTCCGTCATCCCATACCTGACGTCACGTCAGGAGTTTCTGACTTCCTACACGCCGTATCAGCCGGAGATCGCCCAGGGGACGCTGCAGTACATCTTTGAGTTCCAAAGCATGATCTGCGAACTGACCGGAATGGATGTAAGCAACGCCTCGGTTTATGACGGGGCCACCGCCACCGTCGAGGCGATGCTGATGGCCGTCTCTCACACGAAAAGAAACGCGGTCCTGGTAAGCGGGGCTGTCAATCCCCGGACGATCGCCGCCCTGAAGACCTATGCTTCCTTCCGTTCCGTCGAATTGCGCATCATCGCTGCGAAGGATTACGGGACGGACGTTTCCGCCCTGAAGGCAGGATTGACTGGGGATGTGGCCGCGGTCATCGTCCAGAACCCCAACTTCTTCGGCTATGTCGAGGATTATGAGGACCTTGCGGGGGCGGTCAAGGACAACGGCAGCCTTTTGATCATGAACGTCGATCCGAGCACCCTCAGCGTCCTGAAAACGCCGGGTGAGATTGGCGCCGACATCGCCTGCGGCGACGGGCAGACACTCGGCATTCCCTTGAGTTTCGGCGGACCGTATGTCGGTTTCATCGCCGCGAACAAAGCCCTTTTACGTAAAATGCCGGGAAGGATCTGCGGGATGACGACCGACGTTGACGGTAAGCGCGCCTTCGTTTTGACCCTGCAGGCGCGGGAACAGCACATCCGGCGTGAAAAAGCCACATCGAACATCTGCTCGAACCAAAGCCTGATGGCGCTCCACACCGTCATTTACATGAGCATCATGGGCAAGGCGGGATTGGTCGAAGTCGCGAACCGCGCCGCCGCCAACACCCATTACCTGTATGAAGGCCTGCTTAAGACCAACTTGTTCAAAAAGGTCACCGATCGGCCGTTTTTCAAGGAATTCGTCCTGCGCGTAAGCGCCGACATTGGCGCGCTGCGCGATTACCTTGCGGAGAAGGGCTTCCTTTTCGGATACGACCTCGGTCAGGTCGGTCCGGAACACGAAAACGAGATCCTGCTGTGCGCGACCGAGACTCGCACCAAGGCGGAAATCGATGAACTGCTTGCGAAAGTCGAGGAATATGCCCATGTACGATAAACTGATCTTCGAACTGTCGAAATCCGGCCGGCGTGGTTACGGCCTGCCGGCGGCGGACGTCCCGGCTGCGCCAATCCCGGCGTCTTTGCGGAGGCAATCATCCCTCGATATGCCGGAAGTGACGGAACTGGACGTCGTCCGTCATTATACCAACCTTTCACGGAAAAATTACGGCGTCGACCAGGGGTTTTATCCCCTTGGTTCGTGTACGATGAAATATAATCCGAAGATCAACGAGGAAGCGGCTTCGATGCCGGCGTTCACGCGCCTGCACCCGCTCCAGCCCGCATCGACGGTCCAGGGGGCGCTCGCCGTCTATTATCATCTTGGCGAGATGCTCAAGGAAGTGACGGGAATGTCCGCCTTTACCTTCAGCCCGTATGCCGGCGCGCACGGCGAAGCGTGCGGACTTATGATCATGAAGAAATACCATCAAATGCGCGGCGATTATAAGCGGACGAAAATCATCGTTCCCGACACCGCTCACGGCACCAACCCGGCGAGCGCGAGCGTCGTCGGCTTCGACACGGTGGTGGTCGGATCGAATCCGGAAGGAACGGTCGATGTAGCCAAGTTGAAGGAACTGCTGAATGACGAGATTGCCGGCATCATGCTCACCAATCCCAACACACTGGGAATATTCGAAAAAGACATCCTGGAGATCGCCCGGCTCATGCACGAAAACGGGAGCCTGCTTTATTACGACGGGGCCAATCTTAACGCCCTGCTCGGCGTCGTCCGTCCGCGCGAGATGGGATTCGACATCATCCACCTCAACCTGCATAAGACTTTCTCCACGCCCCACGGCGGCGGCGGACCGGGAAGCGGTCCGGTCGGCGTCCGGGCGGGACTGGAAGATTTGCTTCCGAACCCGCAGGTCGTAAAAGAAGGCGATGCGTATGTCCTGCGCTCGTCCAATGATTCGATTGGGGCCCTTGGCGGCTTTTACGGCAACTTCCTCGTCGTGTTAAGGGCTTATGTTTACTTGCTGAGCCTTGGGAAGGAGCATCTCGACAAGGTCGGGAAATTCTCCGTTTTGAACGCCAATTACATCAAGGAGTCGCTCAAGGATGATTACGTCCTGCCGATCAAGGGACCGTGCAAGCATGAAGTCGTGTTCGACGGACTGATCAAAGGTGAGGCGACGACGCTTGATGTTGCGAAAAGACTGCTTGATTACGGCTACCACCCACCGACCATATATTTCCCGCTGTTGTTCCATCAGTCGCTGATGATCGAGCCGACCGAAGTCGAATCGAAAGAGACCCTGGACGATTTTATCGCCGTGATGAAGAAAATCGCCGCCGAAGCGGTCAATGACCCGGAACTTTTAAAAACAGCGCCGCATGGTACCCCGGTCCGGCGTCTGGACGAGGTGAAAGCCGCCCGTCAGCCGATCGTGAAATACAAAGACCTGCCATGAAAGACGTCATCATCATTGGCGCCGGGCCCGGCGGTTATGAGACGGCCCTGCGCGCGGCGAAGCAGGGGTTGTCGGTACTGTTGATCGAAAAGGATAAACTGGGTGGGACCTGCCTGCAAAGGGGCTGCATCCCCACCAAGGCGTATTACCAGTCGGCTGCGGTCCTGAGGCAGTTGAAACAACAAGATGATTACGGGATTTCCGGCAATTTCACCTTCCGGTTCGAGAATACTTACCGGCGGAAGGAGAAGATCGTGGCCGATCTGACCCAGGGGATCGCCTTCCTTTTGAAAAAACACAATGTCGAACTTATCTACGGTGAAGCAAAGCTGGTGTCGGCGAATGAAGTCGCGGTCGGGGACGAGGTTTACCGCGGAAATAACATCATCATCGCCACCGGATCGATTCCGGCGGTGTTCCCCGACTGGAACGTTTCCGCCGCGATCACTTCCGACGAATTGCTGGCGATGAAGGAAGTGCCCCGCAAACTCGCGATCATCGGCGGCGGCGTCGTCGGCGTGGAATTCGCGTCGATCTTCAATGCCTTTGGAAGCGAAGTCGAGATCTTTGAGCTTGCCGAAACGATCCTGCCGATGTTTGACAAGGAAATCTCCCGCCGGCTCCAGTCCTACCTGAAGACGCAAGGCATCACCATCCATACCGCGACGAAGGTCCTCGGGCTTGAGGAAAAGGGTAAGATCTATTACCGGACCGGCGGCGAGGACAAGATGAGCGTCGCTGACCGGATCCTCGTTTCCGTCGGCCGCGTTCCGAATGTTTCCGGCCTTAACCTTGAAGCGGCCGGAGTGAAATACGACCGTCGCGGGATCAGGGTCAACTCCCGTTTCCAGACGAACGTGAAAAACATCTATGCGATCGGCGACGTGACGGGGAAAATGATGCTGGCGCATGCGGCCGCTTACAGCGGCTATCATGCCGTCGGCCATATCCTCGGGGAAAAATCGCGGATCAATTTTGGCATCATGCCAAGTTGCGTTTTCACGTTTCCGGAAGTCGCGATGGTCGGTTTGACCGAGTCGGAGTGCGCGCGTTACGAATATCGCATACACAAAGCCCTGTTCCGCGCCAATGGCAAGGCGCTGACCATGAACGACGCTGACGGTTTCATCAAAATCATCACCGTCAATAACAAAATCAAAGGCGTACACGTCATCGGTCCGCATGCCAGCGACCTGATCCATGAAGCGGTGATCGCCATGAACGGTAACATCACGGCCAACCGGTTCGCGGAGTGCATCCATGCCCATCCGACTTTGGGGGAGATATATTTGCAGGCATTGGAACAATGAGTTTTCACTGATTCCGTAATTAATAAATCATAGTCAGGAAATAACGGGTTTAACCGCACCGCGGTCAACCCGTTTTCTTTTTCCGGTTACGCAAAAAAGTCATCCGATCAGATGGATGATCATCAATATGTATGCGAATATCAGTTATTTGTTGTAAAAGAGGGTGGATTTTGGTATAATAACATCTATAGAACGGAGGATTATCGCTTGTTCACGCGTATCAAACTAGGGTTGTTCCACCCGTCGCAGCTCGCCGGCCTGAAAAACGATAAAAAAATGCTCACGGCGCTTTATTTCCTGATCATGGTCTTGTTTTCGCTGATTCCCTTCGCGATCCTCGTCAGCCGGAACGAAACGCTGAGTTACGAAGATAAACGGAGAATCCGGACGCTTTTCCGCGGTCAGGAGATCCCCTATGAGATCGTCGATCATCAGTTGGTGAAAACGGGCCCCAGCGCAGATGATCTGATCATCGCGCTCAATCCGACGTTTGATCTGATTTTAGCGGCCGGATCAGACAGCGCGCCGGCGGTGGCGCCGAATAAAAGCGCCATCGTCTTTACCAGCGAAAAAGTTTATCTGGTCCAGCTGCTTCACAAGAAGGAATTGTTTTCTTACAGCGAGTACCAGGAACTGAAGGACATCGACCTGGCGCTGGCGGGGGCGGATGATTCGCAGTTCTGGGATACGGTTTTCCCGATCGTCCGCGAGCAAATCGATAAGATGCGAACATATAACCTCTTTATCCAGATCGTGGTGTACGGATTGGTTTTTTATGCGATTGAACTTTTGATCTTCAGCCTGATTCTGACGGTGTTTTTACGGATCATGATCCAAACCCATCCCAGCCTCAGCTTTTCGGGGGTGTGGCAGCTGATTATATATCTTATGGCGCCATACGTGGTGTTCAGGCTGTTTGCGGACTTGTACGGGCTTCACTTGCTCGCCTATGTCGGCATCATCATTACCATCATCTATACCATCAGAATGAATAATGCTTTAGAAACCGGAAAGGGTGTTTAATATGAGTTTCTACAATCATACTTCTATCGAAAAGAAATGGCAGAAACGTTGGCAGGAAGAAAAGACCTTCAAGACGACGCTTACACCGGATAAGCCGAAGTTTTACGCGCTCGACATGTTCCCCTACCCGAGCGGCGCCGGCTTGCACGTCGGTCATCCGGAAGGCTACACGGCGACCGACATCGTCGCCCGCATGAAGCGGCTGCAGGGTTTCAACGTCCTGCATCCGATGGGATGGGACGCCTTCGGACTGCCGGCGGAACAATACGCCATTACTACGGGGAAGGACCCCAATGAATTCACCAGGAAAAACATCGCCGTTTTCAAAAGGCAAATGCAAGCGCTCGGACTTTCCTATGACTGGGACCGGGAAATCGCCACATGCGATCCGGAATATTATAAATGGACGCAATGGATCTTCACGCAGCTTTACAAGCGCGGACTCGCGGAGATCCGCGATGTCGAAGTGAACTGGTGCGAAGGTTTGGGCACTGTGCTTGCCAACGAGGAAGTCGTCAACGTCGCCGGCCGGATGGTCAGCGATCGCGGCCATTTCCCGGTCGTGAAACGGCCGATGCGCCAGTGGGTCCTGAAGATCACCGAATACGCGGAAAGGTTGCTTGAAGACCTGGAGGAACTCGACTGGCCGGCGTCGATCAAGGAAATGCAGAAAAACTGGATCGGCAAGAGCGAAGGCGCGGAAGTCACCTTCAAGGTCGCCGGTCACGATGCAGAATTCGTCGTGTTCACGACCCGTCCCGACACGCTCTTCGGCGCCACTTATTGCGTGCTTGCGCCGGAACACGAGCTGGTATTGAAAATCACGACCCCCGAACAAGCGGAAGCGGTCCGGAACTATATCACCTACGCGCAAGCGCGCAGCGACCTGGACCGAACCGACCTAAACAAGGATAAGACCGGCGTCTTTACCGGCGCTTACGCCATCAACCCTGTGAATGACCAGCCGGTGCCGATATGGATTGCGGACTATGTGCTTTCATCTTATGGCACCGGAGCGATCATGGCCGTTCCGGCCCACGACCAGCGCGACTATGAGTTTGCGAAAAAATACGGCCTTCCGATCGTGAAGGTTTTGGACGGGGATGTTTCCGAAGGCGCGTTCATCGGCGACGCCCCGCACGTCAATTCCGCCTTCATCGACGGTACCGATCTGGAAACCGGAATCAGGAAGATGATCGAATGGCTTGAAGCCAATGGCCGCGGAAAGCGCAGCATCAACTACCGCCTTCGCGACTGGGTGTTCAGCCGTCAGCGCTATTGGGGCGAACCGTTCCCCGTCGTCTTCTGGGAAGACGGGACGACGGAGATCCTCGAACTGGAAGAACTACCGCTCGAGTTGCCGGCACTTCCGGAAAAGAAAAAGGACAGCCCTGCCGCCGCGCCGCTTGCGTTGGCCACGGACTGGATCAACGTCGTCGGTCCCGACGGCCGGAAAGGCCGGCGCGACATCAACACGATGCCCCAATGGGCGGGGAGCTGCTGGTATTACCTTGCCTTCATTTTGAAGGAGGACGGCCGGCTTATTGATCTCAACAGCCCCGAAGCGAAGGAAAAACTCGCATACTGGCTACCGGTCGACTTATACATTGGCGGCGCCGAACATGCCGTGCTCCATCTGTTGTATGCCCGGTTCTGGCACAAGGTGCTCTATGACTGCGGGATCGTCAACACGAAGGAACCGTTCGCCAAACTGTTCAACCAGGGTATGATCCTCGGCGAGGATGGCGAGAAGATGTCCAAATCCCGCGGTAACGTCCTCAACCCCGACGCCTATGTCGAAGAATACGGCGCCGATGCCTTCCGCCTCTACGAGATGTTCATGGGCCCGCTTGAAGCCTCGAAACCATGGTCGACGAAGAACATCGAGGGCGCGCGGCGTTTCCTTGACCGCGTATACCGGCTTTATACCGAATTCGCGGAAATCGTCGACGAAAACAAAAACCTCGAGCGGATCTACCACCAGACGGTCAAGAAGGTGACCGAGGATTACGAGAACCTCCGCTTCAACACCGCGATCAGCCAGATGATGATCTTCATCAACGAGTGTTATAAGGAAAGAAAAATCCCCCGCGCTTATCTCGAGGGATTCCTGATCCTGCTCAACCCGGTCTGCCCGCATCTGACGGAAGAACTGAACGAGACGGTCCTGAAGAACGCTCCGATCGCCTCCGCCAAATGGCCGGATTACAATCCCGAGAAAACCAGGACCGACGTCGTCACCGTCGTCATCCAAATCAACGGGAAGATCCGCGACAAATTCGAAGTCGAAGCCGGGATGGACGCGGAAGCGTTGAAGGTGGCCGCCCTGGCGCGGGAAAAGGTCGCGGCGATCGTGGCCGGGAAGGAGATCCGGAAGGTCATCGTCGTTCCCAATAAAATAGTAAATATTGTCATTTGATTGTTTTAATAATTGTTGGTATAGTTTGCGGCGTGTGATATAATGTAGACAGGAGGACAGATATGATGAAGGAAACATCGGTTGATATCAAGAATGTGGTGAATCTTGCCCGCGAGGAAGAGATCATCAACGTTTACGAGGGATTTAAAACGCAGAATCCCAGCGGACTAGGGTATTTTCTGATTACCAATTTCCGTTTCATCTTCTTCAAGAAGACGACCGAATGGAGAAACAAGACCGTCAACATGCTGGAAATCCCGATCGGCCATATCGGCGGGATCAAGAGCGAGTACGGACGAAAAGCGGTCAAACTCCAGGTGTTGATCGCCCTGAGCGTCATGTTGCTCGGACTGGTCGGAGTCGGGTTAAACTCCGTCTTGGGAAAATTCATGCTTTACATCGGCGTGGCTTTATTCGTCATCGGTTTGCTCATCGTGATTTTCAGCCGCCGCCGCGTGTTCACCATCGAGATTTTCACCAAAAGCACGATCGGTTCGGTCGTGTCGCTTACCAACGATTACCTCAAGCTGAATAAGGCGACCCGGATCGTCGTCCGACCCGAAACCTTCGCGATGATTCGCGATTTGGGCAAGTCGATCATGGAAGCGCAAAGATACCGCCCGGTACCGGGCCCCGTTACGCGTAACGAAGAGGCACTGCCAAAAATCGAATAATCGCCTGATTATGAAGTGTAACAAAAAAAGAACCGTTTTTGACCTGTTCAACGTTTATACCTGCGATGATTGCCCGCGCCGCCGCGAAGACGAACTGATCGTCATCGGCCGCCAGGCCATCGCCGTCTATTACCTGGGCGATGATTGCCCGCATCTTGACAAGGATGACTATGCCTTAAGCGCGTCAGCGAAACTGCGGCTGCTGTTAAAAGACGCCGTGGCCTACGACGACCAGATCATGCTTTTCGTTTTCGATCGCTTGGAAATGCGCGCTTACTACGATCTGTTTGAAAGCATATTGGACGATGGGTTAAGCGTGCAGGTTATTCTCTTGGACTAAAGGGCGGACCTAACCGCCCTTTTTCAATAAAAAAAAGGGGGAGATCATTGTTCTCCCGTCTGGTTGGTCTCGATGATTCCGTAGCTTTGGTCCTCGCGCAAGTAGATGACCGAAACCTTGTTGGTGTCGCTGTTCAGGAAGATGAAGAAGTTATGCCCAAGCATCTCCATCTGCAGGATGGCGTCGTCGACAGACATCGGCTTGAGTTCGACCTTTTTCTCCTTCGCGAGATTGGTCGCGAGGATCTCCGTCTGCATCTTTTCGATATCGAAATCGCTCTTCGTCGAATAGTACTGCGCTATTCCCTCGCGCTTTTTTAGACTTTTGTAAATCTTTGACTTATGCTTCCTGATTTGCGATTCGAGTTTGTCGATCGCCAGGTCGATGGCGCCGTAAATCGTCTGATTTTTGGCTTCGGCCCGCAGGATGATGTGCTTGGTCGGGATCGTGATTTCCACGGTCTGATGCGTGTCGTAAACCTTGCACAGGACGTTGGCTTCCAGCTCGTTCCGTTTCGTGAAATACTGCTCGACCTTCTGCAACTTGTTGGTGACATAATCCTTGATTGCTTCGGAAGGTTTGAACTTGTTTTTACCCCGGACAATAACTTTCATGTGTTTATCTCCTTTGCCTAAGTCTGATTTTATTATAACATACCAATTACGCCAATGCAAATCAATATGCATAAGAATTATATGTCCTGTTTATAGTATTTATTATTTTATCAGAAATATCAACAAACTGAGAGGAAATTATGAAGAAAGCAATTATATTGTTTCTGGCAGTAATTATTGGTATTTTCCTGGCCGA
Source organism: Caryophanales bacterium UBA3946 (assembly GCA_002385575.1). Classification (GTDB taxonomy): domain Bacteria; phylum Bacillota_I; class Bacilli_A; order ML615J-28; family CAG-698; genus UBA3946. The sequence goes on from DGDS01000003.1 coordinate 23,908, forward strand.
TGCCACGGTTAAGGCCTACGAGCTTGTCGATCTGGAAAGAGCCGACGGGAACGGTTACGTCACCCACCTGTGGACGTATGTCCCAGTCCAGATTCCCGATGTCTACGAGGATCAGGAAACCGACTTCCGCGGCGTCTGGATCTCGACGATGACCGGCGATATCGCGGGATTCGAGTCGATCTCCCAGTACATGGAGGAAATCAACAGCGTGTTTGAGATCATGGAATATTTTAATCTCAACGTGATGGTCTTCCTTATCCGTATATACAACGATGCCTTCTATGAATCGGAGTATAACAAGCGATCAGGCTACTATTCGAAGGCGGATTATTCGCTCTTCGATCCCCTTGAATGGATCATTGATGAATGCCATCAACGGGGCATCGAATTCCACGCCTGGATGAATCCATACCGGGTGATCTCTAGCGGCGCTCCTGCGAACCTGGCCGATTACGCCGCGACCGAGCCGTCATACAACATCGCCTCCAACCCGGAATACCTGCTCAAGACGGGCGCGAACGGGATCATCCTCAATCCCGGCGAGCCGGCGGTCCGGGAATTCCTTGTGAATACCTGCCTCGAGGTCGTGGAGAAATATGACGTCGACGCCATCCATTTTGATGACTTTTTCTATGCGGATGGGGTCGACGATTCGGTGACGCGCGCCAAGTACAACACCGAAGGATTGTCGCTTGAGGACTTCCGGCGCCGCCAGGTCGACCTTTTCATTGAAGAACTTTCGAGCGAACTACGCGCCTTTAACGCGCGCACCGGAAGAACGGTGCAATTCGGGATCTCGCCGTTGGGTATATATAATAATGGCTGGTATACAGAAGAATACATCTATGACGACAACGGCAACCTTATTTGGCCCCGATGATGAACCCGGTCCGTATTATTACGGCGTGAAGGTCATGTCGCGAACCAATACGCTTGGCGAAGCGGCAGAAACCGTCGCCTTCGATCATTATGTCGTGACTTTTAAAAACGAGGACGGTTCCGTGATCGCGAGAAAAATCGTCCGCCCGGGAGAAGGAGTCACGCCCCCGGAAGTAAGCAAGGAAGGACATGTCTTGTCCGGATGGACGGAGGATTTGAATTCGGTGACTTCCGACCTTGAGGTTTTCCCGGTCTTCACGCCGAATAAGGTCACGGTCATCTTCATCGCCAGCGACAAGATACTCAAAACCCACAGCGTCGATTACGGCGGATTGCTTACGCCGCCGGATATTCCCTGGAAACGCGGCCATGACAAGGTCGATCCCGTATGGAGCGTCACGGATTTTTCGGCGATAACGGAAGATCTCACGGTTTACGCCATTTATACGCTTAACACCTATACCGTGACATTCCGAATCGGTTTAGAAGAGTTCACATACACGGTCCAGCACGGCGCGGCCATCACCCCGCCGGAGATTCCGCCGGAGGAAGGCTATGATCAAATGCCTCCCACCTGGAGCGAGACCGGGTTCGACGCGGTAATGAAGGACATCTATGCATACCCTGTATACACCATAAACAAGTATGCCGTTACTTTCATCGGATTTGACGGGGAAGTTTTAGCTGTCGAGATGGTGGAG
>DGDS01000003.1:25737-49153 GCA_002385575.1 Caryophanales bacterium UBA3946
GGTTATGTCTTTACCGGTTGGGACCAGGAATTGCACAACGTGACGTCCGACCGGACGATCACGGCGCTATACGAAAAGAAGCCTTCGCTTTTCTCGTGCGGAAACATGATATCCGTCAACGTCTTCGGGGTGCTTTTGGCGGGGGCGTATGTTTGCTTGCGTCGCCTCAGAAAAAAAGACGAATAAGTCGTTCATAAGCTTACAAAAAACAAGGCCGCGCCATCCGCTATGAAAGATAAGGTTCGGTCCTTTTTTTGTTTTTCCGGAAAACAGGCAGTTTTCTTAATCATGATTTTTTCCCCGATGGCTGTCATTTTCCCCAAGGAAATAACTTGTATAAAGGCCGAAAAAATGATATTATATATATAATAATGAATAAGAAAGGAAGAACACGCCTGTGTTTAAAAGTTTATTTGACGCCGGTTACCGGGAATTAAAACGGGTGATGAAACTGGCCGATCGCATCGACGCTTTGGCCGAAGAATATAAGAAACTGTCGGACGCTGATTTAAAGGCGAAGACCGATATCTTTCGCCAGCGCCTTTCGGCCGGGGAAACGCTCGATGACATTTTGATCGAGGCATTCGCCACCGTCCGGGAAGCGTCGACGCGGGTCCTGGGGATGACGCCATTCAAAGTCCAGTTGATGGGCGCCGCCGCCATGCACGGCGGGAACATCGCCGAGATGAAAACGGGTGAAGGAAAAACGCTGATGGCGACCCTCACCGCCTATCTCAACGCTCTGCCGGGGGAAGGGGTCCACATCGTTACCGTCAACGAGTACCTGGCGTCCCGCGACGCCCGGGAAATGGGCGAGCTTTTCAAATGGCTGGGCCTGACGGTCGGACTTAACCTGCGCGAGTTGTCGAGCGAGGAGAAGCGCAAGCAGTACCAGTGCGACATCATGTACTCGACCAACAACGAGCTTGGCTTCGATTACCTGCGCGACCATATGGTCTTATATAAGGAGGACATGGTTCAAAGACCGCTTAATTTCGCGATCGTTGACGAGGTCGACTCGATCCTCATCGACGAGGCGCGGACCCCGCTCATCATTTCCGGCGGCGCGAAAAACGTCGCCTCCCTGTACCTGCAGGCGGACATGTTCGCCAAGGGTTTGAAGGAAGAGGATTACCAGATCGACATCAAGGTAAAACATATAGCTTTGACGGAAAGCGGGATGGCGAAGGCGGAGCGCTTCTTCGGGGTCGATAATCTTTACGACATCAAGCACGTTAGCCTGCTTCACCATATCAACAACGCCCTGCGCGCCAATTACATCATGATCCGCGACGTTGATTACGTCGTCCAGGAAAACAAGGTCATCATCGTCGACCCCTTCACCGGCCGCCTGATGCACGGCCGGCAATGGTCGGAAGGCCTGCATCAGGCCGTCGAAGCGAAGGAAAGGGTCGAGATCAAGAAGGAAACGCGGACGATCGCCACGATCACCTTCCAGAACTACTTCCGGATGTATAAGAAGCTGGCCGGCATGACCGGTACGGCGAAGACCGAGGAAGAAGAGTTCCGGAACATTTACAACATGTACGTGGTCGAGATCCCGACCAACCGTCCGATGATCCGCATCGATGACAAGGATCTGATGTTTTTAACGCAAAAGGCGAAATTCAAGGCCATCGTCCGCGACATCGAGGAACGCCACCGGCGCGGCCAGCCGATCCTGGTCGGCACGATCGCGGTCGAGACGAGCGAGATGCTGTCGGAAATGCTTAAGCGCCGCGGCATCCCCCATAACGTATTGAACGCCAAGAACCATGAACGCGAGGCGGAAATCATTGCCCACGCCGGCGAACGCGGCGCCGTGACGATTGCAACGAACATGGCCGGCCGCGGCACCGACATCAAGCTCGGCCCCGGGGTCAAGGAGTTGGGCGGACTCGCGGTCATCGGCACCGAACGCCATGAAGCCCGCCGTATTGACAACCAGTTGCGCGGCCGTTCCGGACGCCAGGGCGACCCCGGCTATTCGCGGTTCTATCTTTCCGCCGAGGACGATCTGTTGCGCCGATTCGGAAGCGAACGTTTCAAGTCGATGCTCGGGTTCATTATCACCCAGAAGTCGGGAGAGGAAGTCCCGCTCGAATCGCGGATGTTCTCCCGGTTCGTCGAGAGCGCGCAGAAGCGGATCGAAGGAAACAACTTCGACGCTCGTAAAACCGTCCTCGAGTACGACGAAGTCTTAAGGAAACAACGGGAGATCATCTACGGCCAGCGGTCGGAGATTTTGTTCCAGGACGATATCACCGAAATCATCCTGAAGATGATGACCAATACCGCTCATCGAGTCGTTTCCGCCTGCATGTCAACGGAAAAGCGGAACACGATCGATGCCAAGGCGTTAATCAAGGAAGTCGACGGAATCTATTTCCGTCCCGGTTACGTCACCGAGCAGGATTTTGAAAACCTCGATTTGGAAGCGGGCGTTGATGTTTTCGTATCCAAATGCCAGGCGCTGCTGGACGAAAAGCGGGCGAATTTCCCCGACGAGGTTTACCGTGAGTTTCTGAAGGTCATCCTGCTCAGGATCATCGATACTTACTGGATGGAGCATATCGACGCCATGAGCGAGCTCCGGCAGGCCGTGCGCCTGCAGGCTTACGCCCAGGTCAACCCCCTGCGCGAGTACCAGGAAGTCGGTTACGAAAAATTCGAAACGATGATCGTGTCGATCGAAAGCGACGCGACCAAATACATCAACCGCGCGCAGATCCGCGACAACCTTGTCCGCGAGACGGTAGTGAAACCGGTCGCGACCTATTCCGGCAAGGAGGACGACACGCGCCGCCGCACTCCGGCGAAATCGACCAAGGTCGGACGCAACGATCCCTGTCCGTGCGGTTCGGGGCGGAAATACAAGCATTGTTGCGGGCGCTGAGCGCGCGAAGGAGGGATAATTACGGAAACCTATCTGATCAATAAACATCTCGAAGATTTCAAGGAGCGGCTTACGGGACTTAGGCAGGCGATCAAACCCGACGCCCTGGCCGAAAGCCTCGCCGCGGACGAAAAGATGATGTCCGATCCCTCTTTTTACAATGACATGAACGCGGCCCAGGTCGTCCTGAAACGCGTCAAGGAGACCAAGGACAAAATCGAGGCCTTCAAACGGATAACAACGGACCTTGAGGATCTGGAGTTTTATCTCGATTGTTACAAATCCCAGGAAGACGTCGCCAACGAAATCACGACGTTGATCGCCAAGATCAGCAAGGAACTGGATGATTTCGAGATCAAGATCCTGCTTTCCAAGGAATATGACGACGCGGCCGCGATCGTCGAACTCCGGCCGGGAGCGGGCGGGACCGAGTCCCAGGACTGGACGGAGATGCTTTTCCGGATGTACACGCGCTACGCCGAACGGAACGATTTCCGCCTGGAAGTCACCGACTATCAGGAAGGCGAGGAAGCGGGAATCAAGAGCGTCACCTTCACCGTCAGCGGCGATAAGGCCTACGGATACCTGAAGGGCGAACATGGCGTGCACCGACTGGTGCGAATCTCGCCGTTTGACAGCAACGCCCGCCGCCACACCTCGTTTTGCTCGTGCACGGTCATTCCCCTCCTCGAAAAGAACATCAACATTGATGTCAAACCGGAGGACATCCGGGTCGATACCTATCGTTCGAGCGGCCACGGCGGCCAGAACGTAAACAAGACCGACTCGGCCGTCCGGATCACCCATTACAAGACCGGTATCGTCGTCAGCTGCCAGAACGAGCGCAGCCAGATCCAGAACCGGGAAAAAGCGATGAACATCCTGAAATCGAAACTTTATCAATTGCAATTGGAGGAGCATGAGAAAAAACTGCGCGCCATCAGCGGCGAGCCGCTGTTGAACCGTTTCGGCGGACAAATCCGTTCCTATGTCTTTCATCCCTACGCGCTGATCAAGGACTTACGGACGAATTACGAGACCGCCGACGTCAACGCCGTGATGGACGGGGAGATCGAAGGGTTTATTTACGCATATCTGCGTTCCGAGTATAACGTGAGGTAATCCATGAACGGTGCGAAAACAACCAAGAAAGCCATCATGAAGAAAGTCAGAGAATGGCTTTCCATCACCCTGGGCGTCGCGTTGATCGCGTTTTCCTTCAGTTTCTTCATCGAGCCCAACAACCTCGTCATTGGCGGGGTTTCCGGCGTCGGCGTGATCATCAACGTCCGGATTCCCGGCTTTGATTCCGCCTTCGTCATCCTCGCCTCAAACGTGGTCCTGCTCATCATCGGGTTCATCCTGCTCGGGAAGGATTTCTTCATGAAGACGGTTTACGGTTCGCTCATCTACCCCGTCTTCATCTTTCTCTTTAATAAGGTCTTCGCGGTGGTTGATTTATACCGGTTCCTCGTCAACCTCGACATGATCAACATCATCATCTTTTCTTCCGTGATCATGGGCGCCGGCATCGGCATCGTCGTGAAATACGGCGGGACGACGGGCGGCACCGAGGTCTTGCAAAAGATCGCCTTCAAATACCTGCACGTACCATTTTCCTACTCGATGTATTTGATCGACGGCATCGTCATCTTCCTCGGCATCATCCTTAAAGTCCAAAGCCTCAACGACGGATTATACGTGATCGTCTTCATGTTCTTAAGCGGAGCGATCATCGATTTGGTCGTCTTCGCCGGTTTTAACAAACGCGCCGTCTACATCATCTCGAACAAAAGCGCGGAAATCAAGCGGATCATCCTTGAAGATTTCGAACGCGGGCTTTCAACCATAAAGGTCGTCGGCGAATATTCGAAGACCAGCCGGGAAATGCTCGTGTGCATCATGTCCACGATCGAATATGTTAAACTGCGGGCGATCATCGAAGAGATCGACCCGAACGCTTTCTTCTTCGTGGTCCGCGCGAGCGAGGTCCGGGGCGAGGGATTCACCTATGACTGATGGACAGGAAGTCGTCATCGAGAAAATCGAGCTGGAAAAGAAGCAGTATCGCGTCACTTCTTCGCTTGGCGAGCATCTTTTCAGTGAAGAAACGGTCATAAAATATGGATTGTTCAAAGGCCGGATTTTTACCCGGGCGCAGTTTGACGAAATCCTTGGCGCGGAAAGCTACCAGTCGTTATTGAACAAGGCAATCAAATTCCTTTCCCACCAGGAGCGCAGCGTCAAGGAAGTCGAGGAATACCTGCAAAAGCAGGAAGCGGACGAACAGACCGCATCCCGGATCATCGAGAAACTGATCGCCTTCGGTTATCTTAACGATGTACGTTATGCTTCCCTGGTCCGCGAATACGCGCTGATGACGCGCAAAGGTCCGCGCTATCTGGAAAACCGTCTTCGCGAGAAAGGCGTCGCTATGGAAATCATCGCCGCCGCCTTGGATGATTACGGCGCCGACCGGGAAGAAGAATTGGCGGCTTCGGTCACGGCCGATTTTTTACGGAAGTCGGCGGGCGAACCGAAAGTAAAACTGAAGGTCAAACTCTACCAGAAGCTGATCCGCGACGGGTTTTCCCCGGAGATCGCGGCCCGGCAGGCTGAGAACGCCGATTATCCGCCCGTTTCCCGCGACCAGCTCCGCGCCGATATCGCAAGACTGCGTGCTGGCATACCGGCAGAAGCGGATGAGAAGACGCGGCAGAAAATTATCCGAAAACTTGCAGAAAGAGGATATTCATATCACGAGATAATGACGGCGCTTGCCGAGGATGAATAATCTCCGGCAGGCGTCATATTATATAGTAGGGTGATATGATGAATAAAAAGAAGGGAAAGGTCATACCGGCCAAGGATCGGAAACTGATCAATTATAAAGACCTCGAGCGCAACGTCGCCAGCGAGATCGCAAAGGAATTCCAGGATCAACCGCCAAAGAAGGGGAAATGACCCTTCTTTTGTTTATCGGGCATAAAAAAAGGCAAACAAATACCTTTTTTAATTTTTCACGATTCGCTATATGCCGGTTTTGTTTTTTTCTTGAAACGGATTATCAGGGGGAATATGGCGATCGGCGTCCCGGCATAAATCAGCATCTCATATACTCTGAAAAAGTTATGATACTCCTCTTCATGGAAATTGAAAGTGTTTGACTGCGCGTATATATACGCCAATGAGAGGACAAAAAAAAGATTTGAAACAATAAGTTCAGTTTTGGATTTTTTAAATCGATAATCAACAGGCATGATGCAAACATCGTGACGAAGTATGCCGCGAGAATGATATGGCGCGTTTTAAATGGATTATAGTAAAAAGGCGAGAGGTCCGGGTTCAGTATTAAGACGATTATCGCAAGGATGATGGAAATCGTCCAGCAACCCATCATAAACCATTTTCCAATCGGCCTAGCTTGTCTTTCAACAAATACCAGAACCATGTACGCCAGCGCCAGTAAGAACAAAAAGATATAGCAGATGTTGCACCATGTCGGGATTGAAAAGTAGTCGTCTGTGTTATGGTAAAAGACGTGAACAAGTAAAAGCGCCGCAATCGAAACTACCTGCCACACCGCAAGCGACTTTCTTAGCAAGGTTTTATTTTGAAAAAAGAAAGCGGCGACGAGGCTTGATGTGGTAATGATGAATACTGGAATGTAAGGCGGAAAATCCAACGTCCAAAATAATAACGCGAAACTACCGGCGGTAATGGAGAAAATCTTCATTACTTTTTCCGGCTTTTCATCTGGCTTGCTTGATTCTTCCTGCGGCTGGATGATGAATACGAGGAACGCCTGAACCAGGGATAAGACCAGAATGATCAGCAAAATCACCACGTAGGCGATGTTGTAAACTTCCAACGGCATTTCCACCAAAAAAATTTATGAAATCAAATGAATAAAGAAAAGGACCTGAATCGAGACAAGAATGCGAGTAAGCAATAATTTTCGCTTTGTGCGGTATATCGATGCAAAGAAACACACAGGTGGCAACATATACATTATATAGATGAACATGAAGAGTAAATGATTTTTTAACGGTGATTTAAACTCTATCAGGATTATTTGAATTAGTACATTTTGCTCCATTAATGTCCAATCATCAATTATTTTGCCGAGTGGGATGAACAATAATACAGCAAGGTAAAGAATGAAGATCGCGACTGCTGCCGCCTTAAATATCAGCACAATGTCATTCTTTTTCATTAACTTTAACATCCTCCTTTATTACATATAGCGGTCTTTATTGATGACTTAATGTATAGGATCATCTTAATTACATAATACACACATTGGAAAAATAATGCAATGTCTTAAGGTTTATTGGCAGGAAATAATTATCCGGGGCGGTTTGGTTTACACGGGCACGCAATTGTGGTAAAATAATAATACGCGCGCTCTGCGCATCAAGAGGAGAAAGATGAGACATTTACGCAGAATCATATCACTACTGATAATAGCGATCATGGTGCCGATGTTCATATTGGCCCCCACACCTTCCGCCTACGAACTGGTCCCGATTCCGCGCGCCAGCGGCAACGGTTATGTCACTTATCGCAACCAGTCGATCCAGGTAAAGATGCCGGATGAGTACGTGGCAAAAGAAGCCGAATTCCGGGGGATGTGGGTGAGCCCGCTTGTGGGCGACATCGGTTCCTATATTTCGGAGAACTCGTACAAATCCCAGATTTATGAGATTTTCGAGGTCATGGAATACTACAACATGAACGTGATGATCTTCCATATGCGTATCTATAACGACGCTTTGTACAAGTCCGAACTAAATCCGGTATCCAAATACATGAAGCAGGCCGATTTCGACAAATGGGACCCGATCGCCTGGGTGATTGAGGAATGCCATAAGCGCGGGATCGAGTTCCACGCCTGGTTGAACCCCTACCGTGTTTCCTCGAGCACGAGCCCCGGGCCACTTTCCGAATACGCCAAGCGGTTCCCGTCCTATAACGTGGCCTCCAACCCGGATTTCCTGCTCCAGGGCAGCAGCGGTATCATCCTCAATCCGGGCGAACCGGTGGTCAGGGCGTTTCTGATCAACACCTGCATGGAGATCATTGAAAACTATGACGTCGACGCCATCCACTTCGATGACTATTTCTACATCAGCGGCGTGGATGATAGTGTTACCCGGGAAAAATACAACAACGAGGGGCTTACCACTGCCAATTTTCGTCGCAAGCAGGTCGATCTGTTCATCGAAGGCCTGTCGCAACGCATCAGGAGTTATAACGAAGAAACCGGCCGGAAGGTGCAACTCGGCGTCTCGCCGACCGGAATCTATCGCAACGGCACTTACCAGGCCACGGCTACTTACGATGCCAACGGAAACATGACTTCCCCGATTGGATCGAACACCTCCGGCTATCAGCATTACGACAGCCCGCTTTATTGCGACTCGAAAAAATGGGTAGACAACGAGTGGATCGATTACATCGTTCCCCAGAGTTACTGGGCGCTGGAAAACAACGTCGCCGGTTTCGCCGACGTGATTGACTGGTGGGTCAAGGCCGTCAAATATAAGAAGGTCAATCTTTACCTTGGCATGGGGCTCTACATGGCGTCCGATTCCTCCAGCGCCTCCTGGTACACGAACCCGCGCGAAGCCGCAAACCAACTCCAGTACGCGAGTCAGTATCCGGAAGTCAAGGGCCATGTCATTTTCAGCTACACCCAGGTTCGCTCGGCATACCGATCGAGTGCCGGCCGATATCATGACAACATGGAGGCCGTGAAAACGGAAATGTGGAAACGTCCGGCGGTATTACCGGCAATCAGGACCTACGAACCGGTGAGCCTGCCGGCTCCGGCCACGCTTACGATCAGCGCGACGACCGCCGGATACCGGCTTGATTTTCCGACTGTTCCCGGCGCCAAGTTCTACGCCATCTACCGCGGTATCGGTTCTCTTGCGTATGCGGAAAACGAATTGATCGACATCGTTGGTGACATATCCATAAACGGCCTTGTTAGTTACATCGACGAGACTGATACCGGGAAGGCATACACATATGGCGTCAAGGCCGTTTCCCTTACCAATAATTTGGGCGCGGGGATTGCGGCGTCGACTGCCGGCGCGCAAGCGGGCGAACTGCTTGACCTTGGCCAGATCACCGACATCGCCGTGCCCGAGGTCGCCCATTACCATACCACGGTCCAGATCCGCTGGCTCGCGCTTGCCCATACCCTGGGCGGTCCGATCAGTTACGAGGTATACAAATCTCTGGACAATGCCGACTGGCAGCCGGTGTCAGGAGTGGGCAACCCGATCACCAAAAACGGTTATTACTATACCGTGAAGACCCAGCTGGGCGGGGAGGACGCCGTGTATTTCCGCATCGACGCCCGTAACCGCACCGGGCAATCGACGACGTATTTCGAATTGCGCGCCAACGCGCGGTTTGGCTACGTGCGCAATTTTACCGCCATCGGGGAATTGTACGCCGGTTCGGAAATAGTGTTCAAGTGGACGAAAGTGAAGATCGAAGGAGTCACATACAAAGTCCAGTATTCTCCCGACGGCTATTTCTGGAGCGATATCACGAGCGCCGCCAATCCCGTCGTCGATGCCGGCGTGAACTGCATCCAGCCGTTCACCCTCCCGCCCGAGTACAGCAATCATTACTACCGTGTCGTCGCAATCGCGCCTGCGGGGAAAATCGCCTCCGCGCCGATCCTTCTGGAAGCGCCGGAGAAAGTCGGCGATTTCGAACTGAAGGTCAACGGTACGGTCTATGCCGGACCGGTCACGGTCCGGGAAGGCGAAGCGGTCCGCATCACCTGGGAAAACCATGACTTGGGCGATCAGGATGTCACGTATCGGGCGATCGTGTCCGCCGACGGGAAGAAGTGGCAGGCATCCCGCCTGCACAACGCCGAAAACTCCCTGCGTCAAGAAGGCGACACATGGGTGCAGACGATCGTGACCGATTCGCGCTATTACACGCTTTATGTGCAGATCGAAGCCTTGGCGGGAACCGCCCGGAGCTTATCGCCAATCATCGAATTGCACGTGGCGATGGACGAACTTGATCTGTTGAAGATCATCGATTACATTGCCACCACCCCGGGGAGGTATATCGATAAAGCCGGGATCTTTCGATAATAAAAAAAGGAGCGGAAAGGCTCCTTTTTCTTATACGGAGATCTTGCTGAAGGTCTCGTAGAACTGGTGGATCAGGGTATGGATCGGCGGTTCGCAATTCTGCTCGAGCCATTCCTGGAACACGCCCATCCCGCCGCTGACGATGAACGAAGCAAAGGCCTCTTGGAAGATCCCGCCCTTTTTCGGGATATCCTTGTTGGTGGTGATGAAGACCTTCTTCATTTCCTCCTTCAATTTGTTCATAAAAGAAATATCGCCGTTTTTCCCGAAGATTTGCTGGAAAAACCTTTTTTTACTTTTGACGTGTTCAATGATGGGCATGAGGATTTTGATATAGTCGACGGGGTTGCTGTTTTTTTCAATGATCTTCTTGATGTATTCGAGCGACTCGTTTTCCATCTCCTCCAACAGGTCGTAAACGTCGAAGTAATGCAGGTAAAAGGTCCCGCGGTTGATGTCGGCCTTTTTCGTAAGTTCGGTGACCGTGATCTTCCGGAAATCCTTCTCCTGCATCAACTCAACCAGGGCTTCCTTTAACTGTCTCTGTGTTTTCCTGACGCGTCGGTCCATATTTCCTCCTTGACACTTTATCGTGGTTTGTTCATTACTCGTCAATTTATGGTATATGACGAATAATAAACATAATCAAATAAGGTGATATTTTATCTTTCCTGTAATTATAGTATACTACAAGCGAAGAAAATAATCAACAACATGATTATTAAAAAACGGGAGGAAATATGTTTGGAAAATGGAAATACTTGATTCTGGCGGTGTTCGCGCTTGCTGCCGTCGCCTGCGGGATCATGATTCCCTTTGTTCGCATCAATTACGATAACTCGAAATACCTTCCCGCCGACAATGAAGTAAAGGCGGGGTTGGAATTGCTCGAAGAGGAGTTCGGCAGTTCGGGTTACCTGTTGGTGATGGTTGAGGACGTGCCGACGATGGCCGAAATCGCCGCAATCAAGGAGTTGCTTGTGGTTGAGGGCGTCAACCACGTCGATTACCAGCGCAATGGCGATGATGTCCTCTTCCAAGTCATCCTCGCGGAAAGCGACTACAGCGAGGCGACGCAGGATGCGGTCGGAGAGATCAGCGACCGGTTGACGGAAGCGGGATACCGGTATTATATGAGCGGTCAGTCCTATCTGACTTATTACTTTAATGACATGATCAAGAAGCAATTACCGAGGATCCTGATCATCGTCATTCCGATCGTGTTTTTGATTCTGACGATCATGACCACATCGTTCATCGAACCCTTGTTGTTTGCGATCGTGACCGGGGTTGCGATCGTTCTCGGCATGGGAACGAACCTTTTCTTTCCCCATGTTTCCTACCTGACGTATTCCGTTAGTCCGGTCTTACAGCTGGCGTTGTGCATGGACTACTCGATCATCATGCTGAGCCGGTATCGCCACTACCGGAAGCAGGAACTTTCCCGGGATGAAGCGATTACCAAGGCGTGGAAGACCTCGCTGGTCCCGGTGCTCGCAAGCAGCCTGACGACGGTGGCGGGATTCGTGGCGGTGATGTTCATGAAATACCGGATTGGAATGGATGTCGGTCTGGTGCTGACGAAGGCGATCATTTTCTCCCTTATCACCGTCATCTTCATGCTTCCCGCGTTGATCGTCATCTTTGACAAACTTATTGACAAAACGACACACCGCTCGGTCCTGGCGCTGTTTAAAAAGGAAGGCGCGGGCATAAAAAGCGGCTATAACAAGTATATTTTCCGTACGCGGCTGGCGATCCCGGTTATTGTCCTGATCCTCATCGGCGTCGCCTTCTTCCTGCAGTTAAAGACGAATTTCATCTACAGCGACACGGCTTCCACTTATGATCTGGAGGAAATCAAGGAAAGCCGGGAGAAGATCCGGTCGGGTTTCGGCCTGACCAATCAGGTCGTGATCCTGCTCGATCGCGATCGCGACATCACATCGTTGCTTGCGGGACTGGAGAACCTGCGCTATGAAGGCGAGAATTACATCACTTCCGTGTTCGCGTATACGAAGCAATATAGCAAGGAAGAGTTGAAGAGCTACCTGAAGGACTATGACGTCACCGACGAAGCCCTGGACCTCCTGTATTACTATGTGAATGGAACGGACGGAACGAAAACGACCATGTCGTTCGCGGAGGTGGCGGAACTTGTGTCCGTCATCAAGGGGTTTGAGACCGAAATGACCGCCGCGGAAATGGCGGCGGCGCTATCGAACTTCATCCCGATCAGTGCGGAAGACCTGGAATTTGCTTATGAGATGATGGGGGTCGGAAAGACGTCCGTATTTGCCCTGATCGACATGTTTAACAATAGCTATACGCTTGCTGAGAGCGTCGAACTCCTGCATGATTTCGCCGAAGCTGATGAACTGGCGATGGTTTATCAGGCCCTTGGCGCGATGGAACTGCAGCTTTCCGACATCACCGGTTACTTGGTCGCTTCCTTTACCGCCGCCCGCCCAAAAGCGGAGATGCTTTTCGCTCTCCAGGGGAAGGCGACGGCGGACGACCTGGACCTGATATACGCTTTCGCAGGCAAAGAGGAGCTGTCGCTTAAGGAGTTGATTGCGATCCTGACCGCGAAATATTCGGAAGCGGTGATGAAAATGCTTCTTCCGGAAGTCGCCGGAGAGAAAATCACGGGGGCATATGTGGCGTTGGGCATGGCCGGACAACTCGACGAAGAAGGGAAAATATCGCTTGGCATGTTCGCAAATTTCCTGCTGGAAAACTTCGCGGACGCACTGACGCCGGAAGAAACGGCCCTGCTTTCGGGCAAAGCGGCGCAGTTCATGGGCTTGACCGCTCTTTCCGAAAAGATGGCGTTGCTCGAGCAGGTTCATCCGATCTTTGTAACGGCCGCGTCCTTTGACCTGGAACTTGTCAGCGGGATCGCTGCCGTCGACCGGGAGACGCTTTTGGCCCAGTTCGTAAGCGACGAATACCAGCGGATCATCCTGACTGTCGATCTGGAAGAGGAAAGCGAGACGTCCTTCGATTATTTCGCGGAAATGCAATCGCTGCTTAACCGGGAGGTCGGGGAATACTACCTTGTTTCCAGCACGGCGACGATCATGGCGATCAAGGATTCGTCGAACCGCGACTACATCGTCACGACGGCGATCTCCGTCGGATTGATCTTTTTGATCATCGCCTTGTCGTTTAAATCGTTCATTGTTCCGTTATTGTTGATTATCGTCATTGAGGGAGCGATCTTCATCAACATGGCGATCGCCAACGTCGCCGGGACGCAGATCATCTTTCTCGGCTACCTGATCGTCAACTGCATCCAGCTGGGAGCGACGATCGATTATGGCATCCTCTACACCGACCGTTATCTCGACCGTCGTAAACACGAAGACCGCCGCGCCAGCGTTGAGGGCGCCATCAGCGATTCGCTGCCCACGATCCTTACTACCGGACTGATCCTTTTCGGCGCCGGCATGGTGTTGTCGGCGGTATCGGGAATCCCGGTCGTGGCCCTCCTGGGCCGGTTGATCGGCATCGGCGGATTGATCTCCGTTCTCATGATCATCTTCGTCCTCCCGCAAGTATTGTTATTGGCCGACCGCCTTCTTCACAAGAAAGGCGCGCAATAAAAAACCCCTGCCGGCGTAAGCACGCGCCGGCTGGGGCTTCATAAGTCGCGTAAGCACTTTTTCAGGAAATGATAGACACCATGATTTTCAACGGATTTGGTGATATACCTGGCAGCCTGCAACAGTTCCGGATGTCCGTTCGCCATCGCGACCGGCACCGCCGCCGCCTGGAGCATATCGATATCGTTATGCCCGTCGCCGAAGGCGATGATCCGCTTGTCGGGAACCCCGTAATAGTGGGCGATCTTTTTCAGGGCGGCGCCTTTCGAGGTTTTGGCGTTATAAATCTCGCCGAGGACGAGACCGTCGGGGAGCGGCCAGAACCTAGTGTTGACGTTTTGGTATCTTTCGGCGATGTAGGCGGTGATTTCCTCCTGCTTTTCGGCGGTGGCGTAAACGATCGCGCCGTTGGGATCGCTGTGCAGAATGTCCTCAGGATTGCCGATGGAAAGGGTGCCGCCATCGGCGTGCAGGTAGGGTTGGATCTGGTCGTCCTTCTTCCATAAATAGATGTCGTCTTCGACCTCGCAGAAGATGTTGATGATCGCGTCCGCCTTGTCCCTGATCAAATCGGCGATGATCTGCTTGTCAATCGTGATCATCGTTTTCGGGAAGAGGTAGTCGTGGGGATTATGGACGAGCGCGCCGTTGTAATTGATGATCGGCGTGTCCAGTTCCAACATCTCGTAAGCCGGTTTGGTCGAACGGTAAGGCCGGCCCGTCGCGATGACGATGAGGTTGGCTTTGGCCAGTTTCCGCAGGTAGCGGATGCTTTTCCGGTCGTAACGGTCGAAGCCGGTGACGAGCGTGCCGTCCAGATCGACGGCGATAAGATAGTCTTTGATCATGATGAACCTCGTGTTGCTTATAATAGTATCATAAAATCCGGTAAATGTCTAGGGAATAAATCAACATGCCTACGACTGGCCCATATTTTTTCCGGGCAGGGCGGGTGATGCGGCACCCGCCCTGCGCTCTTTTCTTTTTCGCTACGAAATTACTTCCGGTCTTGTTGCAATAACTTAGCTTTTATAGTAAAATATACTCAAGTCAAACGGGACAAGTGATCGAGTTATGAGCCTGCTGCGCAAACTGAAAGAATTCTTCACCAACCTCTTCAGCAAATTCTCCTTCGAGAACCTGCTAACATTGTTTTTCGGCATCGTCATCGGTTTTTTGATTTGCCTGATGATCTATCTCGTCTTCGTTTTCGTGTCCCTGAAGAAGGGCGAGAAGAAGTATCAGGCGCAGAAACAGGAAATCGACGACGAACGAATCGCGCGGCTGATCCGCAGCGCCCGCAACCTGTTCCTTGAGGAATATGCAAGCGAGTCGCTCGGGCAGAAGATCAACGCCGTCAAGATCATCTCTTGGAACCTGATCAACGATATCGCGAAAACCTATTATCCGAAATCGAGTTATCCGATCTACGAGTTGAGTCTGGACGAACTGATCGTCCTCAACCACTACATCACCGACCGGGTCGACACGATCTTCAAGGGACCGGTCTTAAGCCCCTTGAAGAAAGTGAAGATCGCCAACATCTTGAAACTGTTCGAGATCAAGAAAAAAATCGACGACAGCGTGGTCGTCAAAACCGTGAACAAACTGAAGGTGCCGAAGATCCTCGAAGCCACGCTCGCCGTCTTGAATATCTTCAATCCCGCTTACTGGGTAAAGAAACTCATGGTCAACACGACGATCTTCGCCGCCAGCAATAAGATCTGCACGACGATCATCGACGTCGTCGGCGAGGAAACGAACAAGGTTTACAGCAAAAACGTCTTCAACCGCGAAAAAATGACGAACCTGGAAATCGAACAATCGATTCTCGAATTGGAATCAATGGTTGAAAAAGAATAGGAGCAGAAGGGTATGAGACGAAAAAACTTTTATATTGCCAGAATTGACAAAGAAGTCGAAAAAGGAAAACCGAACGAGGAAAAGCCCGAGGAAGCGAAATTCCGCCCCGAACCCTTCGTGTCCACCATTTCCGGTTACAACGTGAAGGATAAGCCGTCCTTCCCGTTCATCAAATGGAACAACCGCGGTTCGCAGTACGAAGGACTGCGGGATAAGCGGAAGATCAGCGAAGAAGAAAGGAAAAAGGTTTACGGCACGGAGTTCTACGAATTTGCGTCTATTCTCCGGCCGACGATTGACGGCGAGCCGGTAGGCGTGCCGCGCGACGAGCAGGAAGAGGATGAAGAGGAATCCGGCGCTGGACTTAAGGATTTGCCGGAAACGGACGACGAGTATGATTTTTTAAAGGCCATCGAGTCCGGAAAGACGGGCGTTCCCGAGTTTACGGCGAAGCCCGTGGAGCCTGAGGATAACGGGGTATATGCCGCGCCGCCGAAAAAAGACCCGATTCCCAGCGCGAACATTTACCGGCCAAAGCGGCGCAAATATGAGCGCCCGCCTTTGAGCCTGCTCAAGCACGGCGAGAAGTCGCAGCTTCCCGATTACGGGAATGTGATCATGCAGAAGGAGATCATCGACCGGACACTCCGCGATTTTCGGATTGGCGGCCGGGTCGTCGAATATACGAAGGGACCGAGCGTCACCCAGTTCGAGATCAAGCTCGATCCCGGGGTCAAGGTGGAACGGGTCAAGAACATTTCCCGTAACCTGCAGATGAACCTCGAAGGTAAATCGATCCGGATCGAAGCCCCGATTCCAGGGAAGAGCACGATCGGCATTGAGGTGCCGAACCAGATCCGCGACAAGGTCTGCTTTGGCGATCTGATCTCCGACCAGCGCTTTCTCAACGACGGCAATCCCCTTAACACCGTCCTCGGCATCGACATCGGCGGGAATTTCGTCAATCTCGACATCGTGAGCATGCCGCACGCGCTGATCGCCGGGACGACCGGTAGCGGTAAAAGCGTCTGCATCCACTCGCTCATCAACAGCATCCTGTACAAGGCCGATCCAAGCGAGGTCAAAATGATCCTGATCGACCCGAAACTGATCGAGTTCGCCTGCTATGAGGACATCCCCCATCTGGCGACCCCCGTCATCAACGACCCGAAACTGGCGACGATTGCCCTGAAATGGGCGGTCGAGGAAATGGAAAGCCGTTACGAGCTTTTCCGCTCCTATAAGCGCCGCGATTTCCTCACCTATAACGAGCTCGCCCGGGAAAATCCGCAGGTTTCCCCCCTGCCCTACATCATCATCATAATCGACGAGCTTGCCGATTTGATGTTCATCGCCGCGTCGTCGGTGGAGGAATACATCCAGCGTCTTGCCCAGAAGGCCCGGGCTGCCGGTATCCACCTGATCATGGCGACGCAGCGGCCGTCGACCGACGTTATCAAGGGGACGATCAAGGCCAACATCCAGACGCGCATCGCCTTCGCTGTAAATTCCCAAGTCGACTCGATGACGATCATCGACAAGTCCGGTGCCGACAAGCTGCTCGGCCAGGGCGACATGCTCTATAGCGACGGCGTGAACGAGATCCGCGTCCAAGGAGCGTTCATCTCCCTTGACGAAATCACCGCCGTCACCGACTACATCAAGTCCCGCTACGAGCCCGATTTCATGTTCTCAAGCGACGACCTCAAGCAGAAGCTGCAACGCGAGGAATCGCCGCTTGATCCGACCGAGGACGAGTATTTTGAGGTGATTGCCCGCGACGTCGTGGAAAACGACAATGCCTCGATCAACCGCATCCAGAAAGCTTACGGCATCGGTTTCAACCGGGCCCAAAGCATCATGATGGGTCTTGAGGAACTTGGGATCGTCTCGGAAGGCGTGGCCGGCCGGCCGCGGCGGGTCCTGGTCACCCTCGAAGAATTGGAAGCGATATTGAATAATGAATGGAAAGATTGATTCAAAAGAAATAACTCCCCGGCAGGTCGCCCGTAAGGCACTTGCCCTGGCGGTTTCGTTGTTACTTTTGATCCTGGTCATGGTTTTACCGCTGGGCAAGATCGATTTGATCCGTAAGCCGTTCATTTATGCCGCGATCATTATATCGACGGCGGTGGCCGCGCTCGCGGTTATTTTCCATCGCCGGGAGTTTCCCGTTAAAACCGTCCGCCTGTATTACCATTTCGCCGACTTTTTATTGACGTTGAACATCATCCTCGTGACCGTGCAGTTGTTTTTCCTGTTCCTGTATTTCCCGGCCACCGTGGATAAGACTTCGATGTACCCCAACCTGGAAAACGGGGATCGGGTGATCGTGCGCAGCCGCGTCCAACCGCAGCGTTTCGACGTCGTCGTCCTCAAAATCGACGGCAAGGTCAATAAACTGACTTTAGGCATCGCCGACGGCGAACTGTTGATCAAAAGAGTGATCGGCATGCCCGGCGACGAGTTCTATTACGAAGACGGTTATCTCCATTTGAATGGCGAATTGGTTCCGGAACCGTACCTCACGGATACGGATGGGAATTTTCTCACCTCGGGGAGTCTTTACAATACCTATACCCAGGATTTTGACTTGAGTCAATATGCAACGATCGGCGATAAGGCGGTCTGCGTCCCGGACCAGGCATGCCGGATTCCCGAGGGATATTACTTCGTCCTTGGCGATAACCGCGCGTACAGCATTGACAGCCGGAACCTTGGCCTTTTCCATAAGTCCCAGATCGTCGGCGTCGCCAGGTACCGGATAAAAACCTTATTTGATTGGGAGAAAATATGATCCATTGGTTTCCCGGCCATATGGCCAAGGCGCGCAAGGAAATCGAAAAGGTCCTGCCGCTGATCGACGTCGTTTTTGAACTGGTGGACGCCCGCGTTCCCGATTCATCGCGCAATCCGATGCTTGCGGGAATCATCAAGGACAAGCCGCGTCTCGTCCTCCTTACGAAGGCGACGCTCGCCGATCCGACGCAAACGCCGCTTTGGGAGCGCCGGATCCGTGCCGCAGGGGACGAGGTCCTGGTCGTCGACGCCGTGAGCGGTGAGAATATGAAGAAGATCGCGCCCGTTGCCAGAGGGCTTGCGGGGGCGAAAATGAAGAAAGTCCCGGGGATGAAGGACCGTCCGGTCCGGGCGTTGGTCGCCGGTATTCCCAACGTCGGAAAATCAACGCTCATCAACCGCCTTTCCGGAAGGCGGGCCGCCGCCGTCGGCGCGAAACCGGGCGTTACCCGGGCGCAACAATGGATCCGGATCAATCCCGAACTGGAACTGCTTGACACGCCAGGAGTCCTGTGGCCGAAACTTGATGACCAAGTCGTGGCGACGCACCTCGCGCTTACGGGCGCGATCAAATCCGAAGTCCTCCCGCAGATCGAACTGGGCGAGTGTCTGATCAACTTTATGAATGCCCATTATCCGGCCGCGTTAAAGGAACGTTACGGGATTGAAGCGGGTCTATCGTTGGAGGCGATCGTCCGGCGTATCGCCAAATCGCGCGGAATCGCGGGCGACGATTACTACGAGCGGGCGCTGGTCATCGTGATCAACGATTTTAACAATCTCCGGCTTGGCCGGATCACCCTTGACCGTATTGAAAAAACCAACTAGCGGAACGATACAGTAATGAATCTTAAGAATTAAGCCTATCATGCTTGCCTTCCAATTTATCAAGGCAGGCTTTTAATTTTCCATAAATTTATATCAGTTTAATAAAGTAGATTATTGTGGAAAAAAAAATAATTTTGTGATAAAATGGGTTGAGTTTGCGAGGGAAGAGCATGAACGATCTATACGCCATCGAGGAAAGTCTGCGCTGCGCGGGTTACCGCCATATCGCCGGATGCGACGAGGCAGGACGCGGGCCGATGGCGGGGCCGTTATTCGCCGCCGCCGTTGTCCTTCCTCCGGGTTACCGATTGGAAAAATTGAATGATTCTAAGAAATTGTCTCCCGGAATAAGGCGGAAATTATATAATATAATAATACGGGACGCCGTCGCCGTCCAACGCGCGATGATCGACGTCGAGGAAGTCGACCGTCTCAATGTCTACGTCGCAAGCAAAACCGCGATGATACGGTGCATCGAGGCGCTTGCGGTGCCGGTCGATTGCGTCCTGACGGATGCGATGCCGCTGGAACTGGATATCCGCTGCGAAAGCATCATCAAGGGCGACCAGAAGGCGGCCGCGATTGCCGCCGCGAGCATCGTCGCGAAAGTGGAAAGGGACGAGTACATGATGATGATGGACCGTCTCTACCCGGAATACGGATTTGCCCGGCACAAGGGTTATGTGACGAGGGAGCACCTTGCGCTTCTGGAAAAGTACGGACCCTCGCCGATCCATCGCAAAAGTTTCGCCCCGGTGCAGCGGGTGCTTTCCCGCCTGCAATTATCACTGGAGGAAGCATGATGATTGATGCGCATGTCCATATCGAGTTCGGCGAATACACGCCCGCCTATATCGAAAAGATGATTGAACGCGCCTGTGAATGTGGCGTGACGGAGATCTGGGTCCTTGACCATACCCATAAATTCGTCGAGTTCAAACCGGTTTACGAGATCATCCGCGCCGACGCCTTCAATCGCGCCTGGTACGACCGGAAACGGCCGATCCCGCTTTCCGAGTTTTTAGACTTTGCGGCCGCGATCCGGAAAAACCAATATCCGGTCACGGTCAAGTTCGGCCTGGAAGTGTGCTATTTCGAGGAAAAGGAAGCGCAACTGCGGGAAATCCTCTCCCGTTATGACTTTGATTTCCTGATCGGCAGCGTGCATTTCATCGACGGTTTCGGTTTTGACCTTTCGCGGGAAAACTGGGAAGGCAAGGACGTTGACCATCTTTACCGCCGGTATTACGAAATCACGGAGAGCCTGATCAAAAGCAAACTCTTCACTTCGCTCGGTCATCCCGACGCGATCAAACTCTTCGAAAAGTATCCCGATTACGAACTTACGGGAACATACCGGCGCATCGCTTCCCTCCTCAAGGAATACGGGATGGCCACGGAAAACAACAGCGGTCTTGTCCGCTATGGTTTTCCCTATCCCGGCCTGAGCCCCGATTTTTTGCGCATATTGAAGGCGGAAGGCGTGACCATCCACCGCGCATCCGACGCCCATAAAATCGAGGACATCGGACGCCTGTTCGAGCGTCTGGAAATCTGACGGATCAACGCATAAAGTCCTCGCCGATGACAAGAATAAAAAAAAGGTTGTCAGCCGCGCGCCCCAATTGATATAATTATTTAAGAAGGTGAATCATTGATGAGCAATTTGATTATTGTCGAGAGCCCGGCAAAATCGCAAACGATAAGCAAGTACCTGGGGAAAGAGTACGTCGTGGCCTCAAGCAAGGGGCATATCCGCGACCTGAAAAAACAAGGTTTCGGCCGTTTCGGCGTCGACATCGAAAATAACTTCAAGCCGATGTACCGCGTCCTGCGAGACAAGGCCGCGGTGATCCGCGAATTGAAGGAAGCCGTCAAAAAAGCCGACAAAGTCTATCTGGCTACCGACCCCGACCGGGAAGGCGAGGCGATCAGCTGGCATCTTTACGAGGTCCTCGAACTCGCCAATCGCAATTACGAGCGGATCGTCTTTAACGAGATCACGAAACCGGCGCTTTTGAAAGCCCTGGAAAACGGCCGAGATATCGACATCGATCTCGTCCACTCCCAGGAATCGCGCCGGATCCTCGACCGGATCATCGGTTTCAGCCTTTCTTCCCTGCTGCAGAAAAAGATCGGTTCGAAATCGGCGGGGCGTGTACAATCGGTCGCCTTGAAGCTGATCGTGGACCGCGAGAAGGAGATCCGCGCCTTCGTTCCCGAGGAATACTGGGAAATATATATCGACTTCGTGAAAAACGCGGAAAAACTGCGAGCGAAACTGACGCAGCGCGGGGACGAGAAGATCGAACTGAAAACGAAGGCGGATACGGACGAAGTGCTTTCCACGCTTACCGCCGCCTACCGCGTCCGGGAAATCTCCCGCAAAGAACGGAAAAAGGCCGCCAAGCCTCCGTTCATTACTTCGACCCTGCAACAGGAAGCATCGACGCGTTTTCATTACAATGCGAAGCGGACGATGATGATCGCCCAGAAACTCTACGAGGGCATCGAACTAGAAAACGAACGCATCGGTCTGATCACCTATATGCGCACCGACTCGATCCGGCTTTCCGATCAGTTCATCATGGAAGCGAAGGACTGGATCATATCCAACCTGGGAAAGGAATATTTCGCCGGGTATTATAAGACCAACAAGGGGAAAAACGTCCAGGACGCCCACGAGGCGATCCGTCCGACCTCGCTGCGATACACGCCCGAGGCCGTCAAGAAGTTTTTGTCCGCCGACGAATATAAGATCTATTCCCTGATCTACTACCGGGCTGTCTGCGCGCTGATGAGCGCCGCCCTCGTCGAGGACGAGAAGGTATTGATCGAAAACAATGGCTATATCTTCGAAATCACGGGCGAAAAGGTGCTCTTCGCCGGGTACTTACGGCTGTTCGCTCCCTACGAGACCTCATCCGGCAAGGCGTTACCGCCGTTTGAAAATGGCGAAGTCCTCGAAAACGTCACGCCCGTCCCCGAGCAGAAGTTCACGTCCCCGCCCCAGCGCTATACCGAATCGAAACTGATCAAGAAGATGGAAGAACTGGGAATCGGGCGGCCTTCGACTTACGCGATCACCGTCGACACGCTCAAGCAGCGCTATTACGTGCGAATGGAAAACCGCAGTTTCGTCCCGACCGACCAGGGCATCCTGACCGCCGAGAAACTCGAACAATTCTTCAGCGACATCATCAACGTCAAATACACGGCGGAGATGGAAACCGTCCTTGACGAGATCGCCATAGGCAAGAAGACCTGGTACGAGGAACTACGCCTGTTCTACGATAAATTCATGCCCCTGGTCGAATTCGCCAGCGCCAACATGGAAAAGATCTATCCGGTTTATCTCGACGAGTACTGTCCGTCGTGCGGCAGCCAGCTCGTCATCAGGATCGGCAGATATGGTCAGTTCGTGGCGTGCTCGGCGTTCCCCAAGTGCCACTATGTGAAGAAGGAAGAGAAAACGACCAACATCAAATGCCCGAATTGCGGGATCGGTTATCTGGTGGAAAAGGTCTCGCGGAAAGGCCGCTGGCGCGGAAAGAAGTTCTACGCCTGCAACCGCTATCCGGAATGCAAGACCACGTTCTCCACGCTTCCGGGAACCGAAGAAGAGAAATAACAAACAGCCATGACCTTCATGCGCTGTTTTTATTATCCGGCTTTTTTCAAAGCAATTGCATTTTTCCGGTTCATTTACCGGCAAAAATATGATATAATAATCATAAGTTCAGGTTTAAGGTGATAACATGGGTTTTATGGATTTGTTTAAAAAGAAGAAAAGAAACGATAAATACCGGATCGGCATGGAAAAGACCCGCAAGGGTTCTTTTGCGCGCCTGAAGCGGCTCTTTACCGGTTATAACGAGGCAACGGAAGAGTTTTTCGACGAACTTGAGGAGATCTTCGTCATGGCCGACATCGGCGTCGATACGACGGTCAAGTTCATCGACGAACTAAAAGCCGATCCCCGCGTCAAGGCGATCAAGGACATCAGGGAGATCCAGCCGATCATCATCGATAAGATGTTCGACCTTTATCTGAAGGGCGAGATCGTCAATTCCAACCTGCGCCTGAACAAGTCCGGGCTCTCCGTGTTCCTGTTCGTCGGCGTGAACGGCAGTGGAAAAACGACGACGATCGCGAAAATCGCCCACAAGTTGCGCAACGAAGGCAAGAAAGTCGTCGTCGCCGCCGGCGACACCTTCCGGGCCGGCGCCGCCGAGCAACTTAAGATATGGGGCGACCGCGTCGGAGCCCGCGTGGTGACGAAAAACCAAGGC
>DGDS01000019.1:0-12973 GCA_002385575.1 Caryophanales bacterium UBA3946
GCACTGGTTGCACTGGATACAATTTTCCTTGATCCAGGCCGGGACGAACGAGGCGATATAACGCTTCTCGTACGACGCCGAACCGTTGTCCATCGTTCCATCCTCGTAGCCGTCGAACGCCGATACAGGGAGGTCATACCCCTTCAGAGCGTTGACCGGGTTGGCGAGGCCGATGACGAACTTCGGCAGGCCTTCCTTGACCTTTTGTTCCTCGGGCACGAGGTTGCTCCAGGCCGGATCGACCTTGATTTCCTTCAGTCCTTCGGCGCCGAGGTCGATGGCCTTATAGTTTTGCTCGACGACGGCCATGCCCTTGCTTATATAGGAATGATGGGCGTATTTCTTCATCAGTTCCTTGGCTTCTTCGTACGGCATGACCTGCTCGTTGAGTTTGAAGAACGACGATTGCATGATCGTGTTCGTTCTCTGACCGAGGCCGATGTCGCGCGCCAGGTTGACGGCGTCGATGACATAGAATTTCGCTTTCTTGTCAGCCAGGGCTTTCTTGAACGAATTCGGCAGGAACGCAAGCAGTTCCTCTTCAGATTTGGTCGTGTTCAACAGGAACCGGCCGCCTTCCTTCAGATCGCGCAACATGTCGTACTTCTCGCAGTATGTGTCGAGAGAACACGAGATGAAGTCGGCCTTCTTGACGAGGTACGGGGAGCGGATCAGGTTTTTCCCGAAGCGCAGATGGCTGCGCGTGACGCCGCCCGATTTCCGCGAGTCGTAGACGAAGTAGGCTTGCGCGTAGTAATCGGTGTTCTCGCCGATTAGTTTGACGGTGTTCTTGTTCGCACCGACGGTTCCGTCGCTGCCAAGACCGTAGAATATCAATTGCGTGACGCCTTCGCCGCAGGTGTCGATGTCCTTCGTCACCTCAAGCGACAGGTGCGTGACGTCATCGATGATGCCGATGGTGAAATTATTCTTGGCGTTTTCGCCTTTTTCCAGATTCTCATAAACGGCGAAGATCTGTCCCGGATCGGTGTCCTTGCTGGAAAGACCGTAACGGCCGCCGATGATGATTGGAGCATTTTCTTTTCCATAGAAGGCGTCCTTGACGTCAAGATACAGCGGTTCGCCGGGCGCGCCCTGTTCCTTCGTGCGGTCCAGAACGGCGATGCGCTTGACGGTCGCGGGAACGACTTTGAACAAATGCTCGCACGAGAAGGGACGATAGAGGTGGACGGTTACCACGCCGACCTTCTTGCCTTCCTTCTCCCGCAGGTAATCGACGACTTCCTTGATCGTTTCCGTTACCGATCCCATCGCGATGATGATGTCGGTAGCCTCGGGATCGCCGTAGTAGACGAACGGCGCGTATTTGCGTCCGGTCACCTTCGAGATTTCCTTCATATATTCTTCCACGATCGCCGGAACGCGCGCATAGAATTTGTTCTGCGCTTCCCGGGCCTGGAAGTAAACGTCCTCGGTCTGGCTCGAGCCGCGGGTCACGGGCTTGTTCGGATTGAGCGCCCGTTTCCGGAACTTGTCCACGGCCTCGTAATCGAGCAGCTTCCGGAAGACCTCGTAATCCATCACTTCGATTTTCTGGATCTCATGACTGGTTCGGAACCCGTCAAAGAAATGCAGGAAGGGGATGCTTGACTTGATCGCGGCCAGATGCGCGACCCCGGCAAGATCCATTACCTGCTGGACGCTCGATGTGGCCATGATCGCAAAACCGGTTTGCCGCGTGGCCATGACGTCCTGGTGGTCGCCGAAGATCGACAACGCCTGGACGGCGATGCTACGCGCGGAGACATGGATCACGCCCGGTAGAAGTTCGCCGGCAATCTTGTACATGTTGGGAATCTTCAAAAGCAATCCCTGGCTCGCGGTGTACGTCGTCGTCAGGGCTCCGGACTGGAGCGAACCGTGCACGGTTCCGGCCGCGCCGGCTTCAGACTGCATCTCGACGACTTTGACCGGCATTCCGAACAAATTCTTCTTCCCCTGGCTGGCCCATTCGTCAACGTACTCGGCCATCGGCGAAGAGGGAGTGATCGGATATATTCCCGCTACTTCGGTAAAGGCATACGACGCCCACGCCGCTGCCTGGTTACCGTCCATCGATTCAAATACTTTTTTCGCCATTAATTTAACCTCCGTCTTATTTTATCAATTCTTTATTATACCACCCTTCCCCATTTTCCACAAGTCCCATTTTGATAATTGTAACGTTTCCAAGAAAAAGTACGCTTATCCCCATCCCGCGATTGCCTTTTGGCGGGGGCGATGCTATAATACCAATGAGGTCATGCCATGAAAATCCTGCTGATTGGAATCAACGCCAAATACATCCACCCGGCCACGGGCGTCCACCAGCTCGTCGCCAATTCCCGATATCCCGTCGCCTTTCGCGAGTTCACGATCAAGGACGATGTCCATGCCATCCTTGATTGGATCTTGCGGGAGGATTTTGACGTGCTGGGGTTTTCCGTATATATTTGGAACGCGGACAAGGTCGAACAACTGCTTTCGGCGCTTCCGGAAGAGCGCGTGATCGTATTGGGCGGACCGGAAGCAAGTTACCGTCCTGACAACTATTTCAAATATGCATGCGTTAAATATATCATCAAGGACGAGGGGGAGGAAGCCTTCAACGAGCTGATCGAATGCCTGTCCGGCCAAAGGACGGTTGATACGGTGTCGAACCTGTATTACCGCACCGGCGACAGCTACCGCTTCTCCTTTTTCCAAAAACCCGACATTGACGCGATCAGGCATGATTTGTCCCTGATCGGCGACTTCAAGAACCGCTACGCCTACCTTGAATCAAGCCGCGGTTGTTGTTTCCGTTGCGCCTACTGTCTCGCCTCCCTGGACAAAACCATCCGTTACTTCCCGCTCGCACGGGTCAAGGAAGAAATAGCGTATCTTCTGCGGACGGATGTAAAAACGGTGAAGTTCCTCGATCGCTCGTTCAACGTCAATCAGGAAAGGATGCGGGAAATCCTCAAATTCATCGCGGCCAACGACAACGGCCGCACCGTTTTCCAGTTTGAGATCAACGGCGATCATCTGGACGATGAGACCATCGGACTGATAAAAACCTTAAGGAAGGGTCTCATCCGCTTTGAAATCGGCATCCAGACGACGAACGCAGCCGTCGCGCGCAATATCCTGAGAAAGCAGGATTTCGCCCTGATCAAAAAGAACATCGCCGCGATCAGGAACCACGTGACCATCCACGTCGATCTGATCGCCGGCCTTCCGGGAGAGGACTATCAAAGTTTCATCCGCTCCTTTAACGAGACGTACGAACTGTGGGCTGATGAGATCCAGTTGGGATTTCTTAAGGAACTGAAGGGTACGCTTATTTCCGAAACGAAGGAAGAACACGGTTATCAATTCACTTCCCGACCGCCTTACCAAGTGATAAAAAACAATTATGTCAGCGCAAGCGAACTGGATGAATTAAAGGCCGTGGAGGCGATCGTGGACAAGTACCACAACAGCGGCGACTTCAAACGTTCCCTCGCTTACCTTTTTAAAAAACAACAACTGGAACCGTACGCGACTTTCCTTAAGATCAGCCGTTTCCTTGAAGGTAAAAACATCAGTTCCCTGCAACCCTGGCAGGTCGCTCAGACGCTC
This sequence comes from Caryophanales bacterium UBA3946, assembly GCA_002385575.1. Lineage (GTDB taxonomy): Bacteria > Bacillota_I > Bacilli_A > ML615J-28 > CAG-698 > UBA3946. The sequence continues at coordinate 3,604 of DGDS01000019.1, forward strand.
GATCTGGCGTTGGGAGGAAAGGACGAAAAGCTTCTTTACATGATCAAGCAGGATTACCTGAGCAAGTATCGCGTCCGGCCGAAAATCTGGTGGGAAATGAAAATCGGGAAACAGGAAAAGGCCGAAGCTTTCCGGAAGTTTATTGAGGAATACCCGGAATTGAATCTGAACGACCTTTACCGCTCTTCCCGGCTCGAACGATTCCAAAACCAATACTTCCTCGTGACATACAAGCCATATGGCTTATATTATCTTGACCTTTAGCCGCCGCGCGCGGCTTTTTTATTTTCGGCGCGTATTATAATCCCCTTTCCTGACATAGAATAATAAGGGAGTTGCCATGGACGGATTAAGCATCGCAAAAAAACTTAAAGAACTAAACATCCGCGGTCTTTCCGACGACACGCGCTATCTTGAGCCCGGAGACGCCTTTATCTGCCGGAAAGGAAAGAACTACGACGGGAGGGATTTCGTCGTCGATGCGGTGTTCAGGGGCGCCAGGGCAATCATATCGGAAAGTCCGATCGCGACGACCATCGTTCCCGTGTTTCTTTGTGACGATGTCGAGCGCCATTTCGAAACCATGCTTACGGAAATCTACGGCCAGCCGTGGAGAAAGGTCAGCCTGATCGGGATAACGGGCACGGACGGGAAGACGACGACCGCCTCGATCATCGAGCATCTGCTTAACCAGAAATATGAATGCGGGTATATCGGGACCAACGGAATCAGATACGCCGGTCTCAACAGCGAAAGCCGCTACACGACCCCGCCGCTTTGTTATTTGCTTAAGATCCTGAAAAGGATGGAACGAAAGAACGTCAGCCATTGCGCGATGGAAGTCTCTTCGCAGGGGCTTGTCGATAAACGCCTGGAGCCGGTGGAGTTTGATGTGGCGGTTTTTACGAATCTTTCGCATGAGCATCTCGATACCCACCTGACGATGGAAAATTATTTCCTTGCGAAAAGCAGATTGTTTACAAAACTTAGGCCGGAAGGCCTGGCCGTCACCAACATCGATTCCCCGTACGGATACCGGATCAGCCATCCGCGCCTGGCGACCTACGGCATCGACAATCTAGGTGACTGGCAGGCGATCAACATCAGGGAAGAAAAAACCGGCATAAGGTTTGACTTAAGAACGCCTGAAGCCATCATTACGAATATCAAAATCAACCTGACGGGACTATACAATGTTTATAATGCCGTCGCTGCGATCATCTGCGCCCGGGAATATGGGGTGTCGTGGCGAACGATCCTGAAGGCCATCGGCAATATCCCCAAGATTCCCGGCCGGATGGAGTTGTTAACGAAGGACGATGACTTCCAGGTCTACGTCGACTTCGCCCATACTCCCGCCGCGTTGCAGGCCGTGCTTGCGAGTATGCGTAATAAAGGCAACAGGATCGTCATCGTGCTGGGGACCGCCGGAAACAAGGATAAAAGCAAACGCCCGGCAATGGGGAAAATCGCCTGTGCTTATGCCGATCACGTCATCTTTACGGCCGAAGACCCGCGCGATGAAAACCCGGCCGCCATCATCAGGGAAATGCTGAGCGCTACTTCCGCGAATAATTACGAAATAATAACGGACCGGAAAACGGCGATCAGGAAGGCCGTTTTCTCGGTAAAGGCCGGCGATATCGTGATCATAACCGGGAAGGGGAACGACAACTATTTCGAGGAGAACAAGATCGTTTACGAATACTCCGACATTTCCGAAGTCAAAAAAGCCTTGAAGGAAAAGAAAACATTTCACGAACAATCATGTCCGTGAAATGTTCATCTTTGCATATCATTTCGCTTTGTGTTTTTCGATCATATACAGGCGCGATCCGAAATCGCCCATGACCCGCACTCCGGATCCGAACCCGGTGCCCATGAACTGCTGGTTGAGGCGGACGCCGGCATGTTTGAGGGCGCTTCCGTAAACCAGATAGCTTTCGGCGCCCGTCTTCGGCCGGTACAGGCGGCTGATCAGGTTATGGATGTTCCCGTCCAGTTTGACCTTGAAAGGCAGGATATAATTGATCAGGCTGCCAAATATTTTGATGTTGATCCGCTCGGGCTTGCCGGTGAAGCGATACAGGGCTTCCTCTTCCAGCCCGTCGACACATATCACATCTTCCCTGACCGCCGGATGCAAAAGCTCCTGGAAATGCCCGACGACCGCCTTGTCCTTATTAGCATCGACCACATACCAGTACGTCGCATGGCTCTTGTCGATAAACTCGTTTGCCCGGTAAAACGTCCCGTACTGGAACAGGCGGCGGTTGGCCTTGTAAAAGGCGATCTGCTTCTTAATGGTCGCAAGGCCTTTCGCATCAAGCGCCGTCAAATCCAGCTCGTAACCGAGATTGCCGAAGCAGGCCAGATTGAAGCGGGAGGAAAGCGGAGTGACGCGGAGCGTCTGGTGATTGGGCACGGAACTGACGTGGTTCGTGATGGCCGACAAGGGATATCCGTACGAAGTCCCCCTTTGGATATAGATCCTTTCGAGGTAGTCGGTGTTGTCGCTGGTCCAGATCTGCGGGAAAAAACACAGTATTCCCAGGTCGAAGCGGTTTCCGCCACTCGCGCATCCTTCGAAAAGGATGTCCGGGAATCTTTCGGTCAGGGCCGCCATCACGCGATAAAGGCCCATGATGTATCGGTGGAAAAACTCCCCCTGGTTCGCCAGGGTTTTTCCGTGCATGTCGGTGATGTTGCGGTTATAATCCCATTTTACGTATTTCAGTTTGCAGGAGGAGAACACCTCGCTCATCTTTTCGATCAAATAATCGCAGACCGTGGGATTCGTCAGATCGAGGACGAGCTGGTTCCGGCCGAGCGCCGGCTTCCGGCCCGGGATCCTTACCGCCCAATCGGGGTGGGCCCGGTACAGGTCGCTGTCTTCGTTGACCATCTCGGGTTCGACCCACAAGCCGAAATCCATGCCCAACTCGTTGATCTTCCTTGCCAGCCCGGCCAGTCCGCCAGGTAATTTTTTCGTGTTGACGTCCCAGTCCCCAAGCGAGGAAGTATCGTCGTTGCGGCGTCCGAACCAGCCGTCATCCAGGACGAACAATTCGATCCCGGCTTCCTTCGCCGTCCGGGCCAGTTTCAGCAACTGCTTCTTGTCAAAATTGAAGTAGGACGCCTCCCACGTGTTTAGCAGCACCGGGCGTTCCTGGTTTTTGTATTTACCGCGGATGATGTGGTTGTTTACGAAGGCGTGGAAGTTTTGCGAGAGAAGGTTCAGGCCGCGGTCGGAATACGTCATGACCGCTTCCGGCGCGATGAAGGTCCCTCCGGCCGGCAGGGTGTAATTAAAGGCGTAATCGTTGATTCCCGAAAGCAGGCGCGTCGTTTGGCGCGGTGTCACCTCGACCGTCGTCTTGTGATTACCGCTGTAAACGAGATTGAAGCCGAAGCACGATCCCATATGCTCGTCGCAGTTCTTGCGTCGCAAGATCACAAGCGGGTTACGGATATTGGAACTCGCTCCCGTTTTCGCGTCGTTGACATAGATTCCCGACACCAGTTCCTTCTCAACCACGTGCCTTTCCTTCGCCCAATCTCCCTCAAACGTCATCATCACGTAATCGGCATCCCGGAGATCAATCTGCAGGGAAAACATCCGCTCAATCGTAAGGTTGCATCCCGATTCGTTCACAAGCCGGACATAACGGGAAATGACGTCCGCTTCGGCGAACACTTTATAATAAATCTCGAGCTGTAATCCCAATACTGCGTCACACAGATCGACGCGCAGGACCCCGTCAGCCCCATAACTTGCGGGGAGGGGACCGACGGCCTCATCCGTCAGTTCGTGACCGACATACTTGAAATTGCAATAATGACCGGTTTCAGGATGGAAAAGCGCGATTAAAGGTTCGCGAAAGTCGCCGACGCCCGGAAAGGACGCTTCCAGTTCAAACTGGCCGACATATTGGCGGTCGCGGCCTTCGTAGAGGACGGCCGATCCGAACCCGCCTCCGGTTTTCATCTCGAGGCTGGCGAAATCGCGGACGGGGATCTTCTTCCCGTAATAATCGTGGATCAAAAGTCCCGCCTCGTTATAATGAAGGATATAGACGGTGTTTTTGGTTTCCAGAAGGAAGTGATTATTCCTGACCTTGATCATGATTGCGCCTTCCCGAGATATACTTTTGCCTGGTATGGAAGCAGTAACTCGCAATCCACGGCGTAATTGTTCAAGATCAACTCGTATTCGCTTATATCAAACGGCGGTTTGAACGATGCTTTCTTATCCGTCATATTTACCACAACGAGCAAACTCTCATCCTGATATCGACGCTCATATACCGCGATCGCATTGCTTTTCGGGTAATACTCGCGATACGTTCCGTATATGACCACCGGATGCGCCTTTCTGATTGCGAAGATCTTCCGGTAATAGTTCAAAATTGAACCGGGATCGCCAAGATCCTTTTCCACGTTGATCTCCGGATAATTGGAATTAATGCCGATCCATGGTTTCCCGGTGGTGAATCCGGCATTCTCCGCTCCCGACCACTGCATCGGCGTACGGGCATTGTCACGGCTCATGTATTTGATCTTCTTCATCATCCGTTTATGGGTAAAACCCAGTTTCCGGCCCAGTTTATATATGTTGTGTGTTTCGACGTCGCGATACTGCGAGAGATCGGTAAAATCGGCGTTCGTCATGCCGATCTCCTGTCCCTGGTAGATGAACGGGGTCCCTTGTTGGAAACACAAATAAGTCGCGAGCATTTTCGCGCTTTCGCGGCGGTAACGGAGGCTGCCAAAACGGTTGACCGAGCGCGGCTGGTCATGGTTTTCGAAATAGAGGGAATTCCAACCCCGACCGGCGAGTCCCAGCTGCCACTTGCGCATCGCCGCCTTCAATCGCTTCGGCTTGTATCTACGCAAAAACCATTTCACGAAATAATTATCGGCCGCCATATGGTCGAACTGGAAGACCATGTTCAATTCGTCGCAGCCTTCCTCGATGTAGGTCAACGCAATTTCCGGCGTGATCATCACCGCTTCGCCGACGGTGAACATGTCGTAACCGGAAAATACCTCAGTTTTCAGTTCGGTAAGATACTCGTGGATCTTCGGACCGTTCAGATAGTGTTCCCGGCCGCGAAGGATCGGCAGGATTCCTTTCCCGTCCGGCAAACCCTCCCGTTTCGAGAGAATGTTGATCACGTCGCAGCGGAAACCGTCGACGCCGAGATCAAGCCAGAAACGCAGGATTTTTTTGATCTCCGCGCGGACGTTCGGGTTTTCCCAGTTCAGATCCGGCTGCTTCCGGGAAAAAAGATGCAAGTAATAATCGTCGGTGTCCGGGTTGTATTCCCAGGCTGAACCGCCGAAGAACGAGGTCCAGTTATTAGGCAGGCGGTTCTTTTTCCCTTTCCGGAAGAAGTAATAATCGCGATAGGGACTGTTTACGTCTTTTCGCGCCGAAACAAACCACGGGTGCTCGTCCGAGGTATGGTTGACCACCAGGTCCATGATCAGTTTAATTCCGCGCTGGTGCATCCCCGCGATCATTTCCTTGAAATCGTCAAGCGTTCCGTATTCCGGCAGGATATCGCAATAATCGCTGATGTCGTAGCCGTTATCATCAAGCGGGGATTTGTATATGGGCGACAGCCAGACGGCAGTAACGCCCAGATGTTTTAGGTAGTCGAGTTTTTCGATGATCCCGCGCAAGTCGCCGATGCCGTCGCCATCGCTGTCCTTGAAACTGCGCGGATAGATCTGATAGACGATCTCTTGTTTATAATCTCTTTTCATTGTCCCAACCTCCCGAAATTAATCAGTCTGACGAGCAGTTCCATCGTCTCTAATTTCACCTTTCCGCCACTCATCACCGCCAGGGTCCGGACCGGCGTTTCCATGAGGCTTTTCAGGATCATCTCCCGGGCGACGGGGGATGAATCCCCGCTCATCTTGAGCGCCTCCTTTTTGACCATCCTGGCCAGGATCCTGCCGATGAAGGTCCGTTTAAGGTCACCCAAGGTCGCGTTGAGCGAATACGGACGTTTCCGGACCACCGTTTTCGGTGGCAGAGGACGTCCGATGAGCTTTTCAAAAACTTCGGGCGAAAATTCAGGTGTCAGGTCAAGCGGTTCATGCGGGACGTAATCGGGGTCATTTTCCTTCCTTTCCACTTCCGTCGCCAATACGATGTCGCTAACGTTTTTCCCGATCTGGATTTTATATGTGCCGCAGTTGACGTGGAACCGTTGCAGATTGACGTCGTAATAACTGAAATCAAAGTAATCAAGGTCGAAGGCGACGGCCTTCTCCTCGCCCGGTTCCAGATAGACCTTGTCAAAGCGGCGCAGTTCCCGTTTCGGCTTATGGACTTCCGAGCGGTTGTTTTCCACATACAACTGCACGACTTCGTATCCGGGTCGTTCCCCGACGTTTTTGACTTTCAGGGTGACTTTGATCTTTCCGCCGGGGGTTATCTCGTTTTTATCGATTTCTAGGTCGGAATACACAAACTCGGTGTAACTTAGGCCGTAGCCGAAGGGAAACAACACTTCCTTCTCGAAAGTTGAGTAATAACGGTAACCGACATAAATGCTTTCCGCGTACCAGACGGCGTTGTTTCCATCGGCGAAATTCTTCGTCGCGGGGTTGTCCGCGGCAGCGCGCGGAAAAGTTGTCGCCAGCCGGCCGGATGGGGAGATCGAACCGAAGAGGATCTCCAGCAGGGGCTGGCCGGAAGCCGCCCCCAGCAAATGACAGAACAGGATTCCTTTAACCTTTTCAGCAAACGGCATCGCCACCGGCGAACCGGCCAAAAGAACCACGACCACGTTGGGATTGGCCTTCGCCACTTCCTTGATCAAGGTCAGTTGTCCCGCCGGCAAATCAATATCCATCCGGTCATATCCTTCCGATTCGTAAGTGTCGGGAAGCCCGGCGATGATGACTACCTTATCTGCGTGCCGCGCCCCCTCGACCGCTTCCGCGATCAGTTTCGGATCAAAGCCGTCGCCTTCAAGCGTATAGCCGGGGTAGAACGCGAAGGAATCGGTGAACGAGGGAAGTTCGCCCAGAACGGTTTCATGCCTTATCGGATTGACCGCCGAACTCCCGCCGCCCTGCAGGCGCGGGTTGCGGGCGAACTCGCCGATGACGGCAATCTTTTCGTTCCGGTCAAGCGGTAAGATATCGTCGTTTTTCAAAAGCACGATCCCGTGACGAGCGATCTCGCGCGCGATCTCGTGGTTTTTTTTCGCATCGAATGTCATGGGTTCGTTATTCTGATATCTTTCCGCCAGTTTCATGATCCGCTCAGCGGACCGCTCGATCGTATCCGCGTCGAGGCGGCCTTCCTTGTAGGCCCGAAGCAGTTTCTTTTCGTTATAACCGCGCGACGACGGCATTTCCAGATCCAGGCCCGCCTTAAGGGCAGCTATGCGATCAGATACCGCGCCCCAGTCGGAGACGACGACACCTTCGTATCCCCATTCGCCGCGGAGGATGTCGGTCAATAGGCGCTTGCTTTCGCCGACATACTCGCCGTTGAGTTTGTTGTAACTGGACATGACCGTCGCTGGCTTCTCGCGGATGGCGATCGCAAACGGCTTCAGGTATATTTCCCTCAGCGCCCGTTCGTCGACGATGGCGTCGATCGTGAAGCGGTATGTTTCCTGGTTGTTGACGGCGAAATGTTTCAGGGAGACGCCGACGTTGTATTTCTGCACGCCCCTGATCCAGGCGGCCGCCATAACTCCGGCCAGATACGGATCCTCGGAAAAATATTCAAAATTCCGGCCGCACAAGGGACTGCGTTTGATGTTGACGCCCGGACCGAGTACGACATGCACATTGGCGGCGCGGGCTTCGCGCCCGATCGCCTCTCCTGCTTTTTGCGCGAGCTGGGGATAAAAAGTGCAGGCAGTGGTCGCGGCAGCCGGAAACAACATCGCCGGGTAACTGCCGCCGACGCCGAGATTGTCGTTACTGTCTAGTTGCTTGCGCAGTCCGTGCGGTCCGTCTGCCATCATGATTGACTTGATATTCTGGTTTTTAAGTTCATGGGTATGCCAGACATCCTTACCGTTTAATAACCTGATCTTTTCTTCAATCGTCATGATCCACCTCGGTCTTGATTGTGATCGCATGTTCAAGCGTTTGTTTTCCGGCCTTGACCTTCAGGATGCCGACGGCGCTTTTCCCGTTGGTCTTGATCCAGAATCCGGCCGCTCCGCCCTGGAGCGAAATTACGTCCGGGCCGATCAGATCGATCCCACCCTCGACTTCGATGATCAGCGGGTCGAAGGCGTATGCGAGAATGTTGCCGTTCTGGTCGATCTTGGTCACGACCGCACGGACGGCATCATAGGTCGCTTCCTGGATCAGGACGTCCGTGTCCAGGGTCAAGCGGTATTCCGTTCTTTTGACCGGTTCTTTTACGACCGTTTTGACTAATTGGCCGTCCTTGTATCCTTCGAAACGATATGTGGAACCGGCCGCGTGATATTTGTAATAAAGATTAATCGCGTCGGCCAGTTTATATTTCTTCTTAAGCATCAGATAAGCCATGCCCAGCTTATAACGCAGCGGAACATTGAGTCCGTGTTTCGAAACCGCGCGGAACAATCTTTTCGTAAGCCGCGCTTCGGATCTGGTGAAGCCTTCCGCGTCGCGCAGGCGGTTGCCGATGAAATCGGTGATTTTGATGAGCGGGTGCGGCAGCCGGCTTTTCTTTTCGGGATGGAACGTATCAACGTAAGCGTCGTTCACATAGAGTTTGACGCAGTCAAGGTTGGTAGCGACGTAGATGGCTTCGATCCGGCTTGCCGGGTAATCGCCGAAATTCATCGTTCCGAGGACTTCCAGTACCGGTTGATCGTCCTGCTGGGCAGCGTAGACGGCGGATGCGTATTTGGGAATCCGGAACATGTCCATCACGCCGTGATAACAAACCTGGTCGCCGCTTCCGAATTCGTAATGGGTATTGTAATCGCACATGCACCAGCCGATCGCTCCGGCGATGCGCCGCCGCACGAACGCCGCGGTCAGAACCCGGTAATGTCTCAGGGCGTGTTCGACGCGGTGCGGCTCCGGATCGTAACGCTTGGTCGGGAACATATGGCCGTTATGCTCGGTGATCAAATACGGGACCTTCTTCTTCACCCGGCCCGGTTTCTGGATCGCCTCCTTACCACCGGCGTGTGTGAAGTCATTAAAGGTGTAGACATCCTCGAACATCTCGCTGCCCGGGAAGTTCCGGACCCCGCCCAGAGGACGCAAGGGATCGAGTTCGCGGGCCAGGGAGCTTGTGGCGCGGTAGAGTTCGGCGTCGTCCGGAGACTCGTTGATCCGCACGCCCCACATGATCACGGAAGGATGGTTGTAATCGCGGGTAATC
>DGDS01000019.1:13081-58261 GCA_002385575.1 Caryophanales bacterium UBA3946
GGATGGTTGTAATCGCGGGTAATCATCGCCCGGACATTGTTCAGCGTGTTTTGGCGGAATGCTTCGCCGCCGATATGTTGCCAGCCGGGAATCTCCTCGAACACCAAAAGTCCGATCTCGTCGCAGCGGTTTAAAAAATGCCGGGACTGCATGTAATGCGAGGTACGCACGATGTTCACGCCCAATTCATACTTCAGGATGTCGGCGTCCTTTTCCTGGACGCCCTTCGGCATCGCATAGCCAACGTAAGGATAACTTTGATGGCGGTTAAGGCCGCGAAGTTTCAACAGCTTCCCGTTGAGGTAAAAACCGCGTTTCGTGAACCGCGCTTCGCGGAAGCCGAAATTGAGCATGATCTCGTCCAATTCCTTCTGGTTAATAATCAGTTTGACCTTCACCTTGTACAAATAGGGATTGTCGACGCTCCATAATTCCTTCTTATCCAGGACGCATTCAAAGGTGCTCTGGCTCTGGACGAATAAAAAGGAATTCTGATAAACGGGATCATCCTTGTCGAGGACAGTGATTTCGATGACGCCGGCGTTCACCGACGTTTCGATATCGCACGAGAGGATGTTGGTCTCGATGTTGAAGCAATTCAAAAAACAGTTTTTGATATGCTCGCGATTGAGGATCTCAAGTTTCACCTCGCAATAAATCCCGCCGTAACCGAGATAGTCGACCAGGTTGCCGAAGGGGGGGACGTCGGGGTTTTCGCTGCTGTCGACGACGACCTCCAGCAGATTAAACGTGCCGAAATTCAAAAACTTGTTGGCATTGAAACTGAACTGGTCGTAGCCGCCCTCGTGCCGGCCGAGGTATTTGCCGTTGAGGTACACTTCGGCGACGTGGGCGACGCCTTCAAAAACGATGTTGATGATTTTCCCGCGGTATTTTTTGTCGAGGAAGAATTCCTTTTTATAATGCGCGACACCGCCGCGGTAACCCTCTCCCGGGTAATTGAAAGGAAGCAAAGGAAAGGAGTGGGGAAGGTTGACGGCCTCGTATTCCTCGGTCGCCGGCCGCCCCAGATCCTCGGGAAGATACTCGTTTTTGAACCTCCAGTTAAAATTCAAATCAATGTTTGTCCGCATTTGCCTACCTCGCGTCTATATCATTTTCACTTTCAACCATATTATAACACGGGCGGGTGTAATTTTCCAAAGAAAAATGGGAGGCGGGATCGGAAAATAAAAAAATCATAAAACAGACGTCTGTTTTATGATTCCGTTTCCTTAACGCACATGTTTGTAGATTTCGTTTTTGGCGACGCCGCGATCCTTCGCTACCGCCTTCACGGCTTCCATCGGGCTTAAGCCCAGCTTCAGATAATGCTCGTAATGCTCGGCGATCGATTTCTGATTAAGAAGGTCCTGGACCGGACTTTGGTCCGCGCCTTTCACGATGATCACGATCTCGCCTTTGACTCCCTCAAGTTCCGAAAGAATCTCCCCCGCCTTCCCGCGGATATACTCCTCGTGCACTTTAGACAATTCGCGCGCGATCACGATTTCCCGGTCGCCGAGGATCTCATAAATCAATCCCACCGTTTCGGTGAGCCGGTGCGGCGCTTCGTAAAAGACCAGGGTGTCCTCGAAAAACGAAAGCCACGTCAGTTCTTTACGCTTCTGGGTTTTGCGGGAGGAGAGGAAGCCATAGAAATAGAAACGCTCGCACGGCAATCCGGATGCGACCAAAGCCGTAACGGCGGCGTTGGGTCCGGGGAGGGCGATCACGGCAAATCCCGCATCCAAGGCCCGCCGCGCCGCATAATATCCGGGATCGCTGATCCCGGGCAGGCCGGCGTCGCTCACCAGGGCGACGCTCTTGCCGGAATTAAGGAGTTCGATGATCTTGTCGACCTGCGTTTCCTCGTTGAAGGCGTGATAACTCTGCATCGGCGTCGTAATATTAAAATGACTAAGTAAAACCTTAGTCACTCTTGTGTCTTCCGCGAATATGCGTTCGACGCCTTTAAGCGTTTCAACGGCCCTAGGCGTCATATCGTCCAGGTTCCCGATCGGCGTGGGAACCAGGAATAGGGCCGGGGAAGCGCCGGCGTACGATTTTTGCTTTTTCATTCGGCGATAACACGTTTTGCGCGCTCGCGCAAATCGCGCTCGGCGTAAACGATCTTCATGATATCGGTCTTCTTCTTATTCGTGATCCCGAACTTCTCCTGGATCTGTTCAATTACGAAGTGCTCTTCCGCGCTGTAAAATTCGTCAAAGAGCGAAGCCCGGACCACGTTCATGAAAACAAGGTTTTTCACCGCCTTCGGCTTCGCCGCAAAATACTCGATCAACTTTTCCAGGCTGTGCGAGCTTTTCCGATACCTTTGCGCATCCTCGCCCATCTCGTTCTTATAGAATTTGATGATCTGCAGCTCGGTCTCGTTGGTCTCACCGCCGGCGGCGATCACTTCTATCAACAAATCAATGAAATAATGTTTCTCCTCGCGGGAAAGTAGATTCAAAAACACCATCACCACTCCTTTGCGTTTTTATTATAACATATTTATTTTTTAAAGTTAAATATTTTCAACACTTTTTCCGTATATCCGCCGTCGTCGTCATAGACATACAAAGGCTGCTCGACGACCACATCGTCCTTGCGATTGGCGCGCGCCTCGGCAAGGAACAAAAGCGCCGCCGGAGAATCGGTCTTCGGATAAACGAAGCGCAGCCGCCGCAATCCGAAATTATGCCTTCGCAAGGCCGCAACCAACTCCCCTAACCGTTCGGTACGATGGATCATGTTCAGCGACCCGCCCTCCCGCAAGAGCCTTTTCGCCGCGGTAACGATGTCCTCCAGGGTGATCGCAATCTCATGACGGGCGACGGAAAGATAATCGTTTTTGTTCAGGTTGCTTTCGGGGGAATACCGGAAATACGGGGGATTGGCGACGGCGATATCGAAAACATTGTGTCCGAGGGTTTTATGAACGTCCTTGATGTCGGCGTTGATGATCGTTATCCGGTCCTCAAAGCCGTTGTGCGCAACGCTTTTCCGCGCCAGTCGGAACGCTTCTTCCTGCAGCTCGACGCCGACGATCCTTCCCGTCGTCTTCAGCGTGAGGAAGAGTGGTATCGGCGCGTTTCCGCACCCCAGATCGATGACGGATTCGTTTTCTCCCTTGACGCGCGCGAAATCGGCCAGAAGCAACGCGTCGAGGGTAAAGGAAAACATATCGCGGCGCTGGACGATCTTTATCCGCTCGTATCCCAGCAACTCATGTATTGTTTCCATCTTCGATGACGTCGTCGGTCAGATCGGACGGGTCATCCTCCTCGCGATGGCTTTCGACCTTCACGAGTTCGCCCGCCGGCCACGACTCAATTTTATCGTTGTTTTCCAGTTTGATGATCTCCCGCAGGTAATCGACGCTGATCACCTTGCAACAGGAGCCGGTCGGAGTCTTGACCAGGTCGCCGACCAACGGGATGCGTTCCCGAATCTCCCGGTAGACGGGATGTTCGTAACTGATGCAGCACATGAGTTTCCCGCAAAGACCGGCGATTTTCGAGGAACTCAGGGTCATTCCCTGTTCCTTGGCCATCCGCATCGTCACGAGGTCAAATTCGCGCAGGTGGCGCTTACAGCAGACTTCCTGCCCGCAACTTCCGATCCCGCCCAGAAACTTGGCGCCTTCTCGCGGTCCGACCTGGCGCAGTTCGATCCGGACCTTGAAGGTCGCCGCCAGGTCCTTGAGCAGCTCGCGGAAATCGACCCGCCCTTCGGCATTATAATAGATAATTATTTTCTGACGGTCAAGCGTGTACTCGCAATCAAGGAGTTTCATCTGCAGACCGCGCCGGCCGACGATCTCCTTGCATTGGACGAGCGCCTTTTTTGCCCGTTCCTGGTTCTTTTCATAAGCTTGCAAATCCTGCGAGGTCGCCTTCCTGATCACCGGCTTTAACTCATGCTCGATCGCGCCCTCGTCAATTTCCTTGACCGGCAGGACGACCGTGCCGAGTTCGATGCCGCGGATCGTCTCAACGACCACTTTATCGTTCACCGACAATGTCAGCCCGTTGGGATTGAACCAGTAGATCTTCCCGACGTTTTTAAAGCTGACACCGACTATTTTCACCATAATTATTACATTCCTTTCTGAGCGTGTGCTTAAACACCGATTGCCAGCAGCATCTCTGCATAAAAAAGATCGATGTTTATGTTGTACTGCAGCTTCTGCTTGTAATCGAGGATTTTTTCCATCCTTTCGATGATCTGCCGCGGCGATAAATCCTGATAATCAACAAGATCGAAAATGATATTCCGGAATATTATCTTCTGATTCTGCTGGAGGTTAAAATATAACAAACTGCTTAAAAACGCGAGCATCAAATCCAGGAAGATGTTGTGAATCCTTTTGTCCGGCTCCGTCAGAAGGAACTTGCCTTCTTCGTGCAGGACAAGCAGCGGCGACTTTTCCTTTGTGAGGATGCTCTCGGCGATTTTTTTCACCAGTTCGATCAAGTCGAGGATCTTGCCGTCGTTGATCATTTCCAGACATTCATCGACGCTGTTGGAAATATGGGCGAGGATGTGGGCGGTTTCCTCTTCGACCCCGAGGGCTGTGAGCCGGTCGGCGATGGTCTGCGGCGGCAGCTGCCGGAAACTGACGATCTGCGCCCGCGACCTGATCGTCGGGATGACGTTATGGATGTTTTCCGTGATCAACACGCCGTAATTGCCGGGACCGGTCTCCTCGAGGAACTTAAGCAGCGAGTTGGCGGCCGCCATCGTCGCCTTGTCGATATCGCGGATGATGTATATCCGGCTTTTCTCGTCCATCGGCTTCAGGGAGAACTCCTTGCCGAGGTTATCGGTTTGTTCTTTCTTGATGACGTTGTTGTCCGGGGATACGACGATCACGTTCTGGTGCGTCCCGTTCATCACCTTCCGGCAGTCGGGGCATTTCAGGCACGGTTTCGTCTCCGCCGAACACAGCAGCAAGGCGGCCAGGTAATGGGCGGCCTCGAGTTTCGGAGTCCCCCGGACCCCTTCGAACAGGTACGTGTGCACCAGCCGCCCTTTTTTGAAACTGTTGTCCAACAGTTTCACGACGCTCTTTTGCGTTTCAAACAGAAAATCGAATTTCACCGGTATCATCTCCCCGCCAGGCGCGCGAACACGATTTTCTTGATCTCGGAATAGATGTCCGCAAGCGGTTTATTGCCATCGACGATGCGGATCCGTTCCGGAAACTTTTCGGCGATCAGCAAATATCCGGCGCGAACCTTGGCGTGAAACGCGGCGGTTTCCAGATCGAGCCGGTCGACCGCGCGATGGGCGTTATTGATCCGGTTGAGGCCTTCCATGGGATCGACGTCGATATAGACGGTGACATCGGGGAGAATGCCCTCGGTCGCGTACAGGTTGATCTCATATACCTTATCGATTCCCAGCCCACGCGCGTGTCCTTGATAGGCAAGCGAGGAATCAAGAAACCGGTCGCAAAGCACCGTTTTCCCAGCCGCCAGCGCCGGCCTGATCACTTCGACCAGGTGCTGACGCCGGCTCGCCGCATATAACAGCGCCTCGGTCCGGTAATCCATTTCTTTGTTTTCGACGTCGAGGATGATTCCCCGGATCTGTTCCGAGATCTTGTTCCCTCCCGGCTCGCGCGTCTTGAGCACGGGATAACCAAGTTGCGTCATCTCGTCGTACAACCGGTTGATCAGCGTCGTCTTCCCGCTGCCCTCGACGCCCTCAAATGTCACAAACAATCCCATAGTCGTCTCCGCCTTGTCAATCCAATGATGTTTATTCGCCGATTATTTTGATGAGGATCCGCTTGTCACGCTTGCCGTCAAACTCGCCGTAAAAGACGCGTTCCCACGTCCCCAGGTCGAGCCGGCCGTCAGTTATGGCGATTACCACTTCCCTACCCATGATCGTCCGTTTCAGGTGGGCGTCGGCGTTGTCCTCGTAACCGTTGTGATGATACATGGAATAGGGTTTTTCCGGGGCCAGTTTCTCCAGCCAGGTTTCGAAATCCTGGTGCAGACCCGGCTCGTCGTCGTTGATAAACACGCTTGAAGTGATGTGCATCGGGTTGCACAACAACAAGCCTTCCCTGATTCCGCTTTTCCGCACGGCTTCCTCGAGCCGGCCGGTGATGTTGATGAGCCGGCGCCGCTCCGGCGTGTGGATGACGAACACTTCGCGATACGATTTCACTGCGATTCCTCCCGATTATTCATAAGCAGTATATAATTATTATACCAGAATAATATGAAAATTAAAAGCATTGATATATTGTTTTTTCTTGTTTATGCGACATCGTTGTGATAAAATATAAACTATAAAGGAGTAGAGAAGCGATGTGGATTAACGTTAACGATCTGACTTTTGCCTACGCGCAGCGCCCGGTTCTGAAAAATGTCACGTTTGACCTGGCGAGCGGCGACTTCCTCGCCGTCGTCGGGAAAAACGGCACCGGCAAGAGCACCCTCATCAAATGCCTGTTGAAAATCGTTGCCGTTCCGAACAACACGATCTTTTTTGACAATGTTGACATTAACGCCCTTAAGCGCTTTTCCTACGTCGGCTACGTCCCGCAGAAGACGGAAATCACCTACGAATTCCCGATTACCGTCAACGAGTTTCTCTCCTGCGCGTATTTGAAAAGAAAAGACGCCTTCTTTACCTCCATCATCAATTCTCTCGACTTAAACCCGATATACAACGAAAACATCAACAACCTCTCGGGCGGCCAATTGCAAAGAGTGTTCATCGCCAGGTCGCTTTTGAACAAGCCGAAGCTTTTGATCCTCGACGAGCCGACCGTCTCCATCGACAACGAAAGCATTGCCGCCCTTAGCGATATCCTGAGGAAACTGAATAAAGAAAAGACAACCATCATTCTCAGCACCCACGACCTGGAATTCGTGCGGGAGCTTTGTAGTCATTACCTGGTGCTGAACGAGAAATGCGAATACCGTTTTTTATCGGGGAAGGAACACGAATATGTTGCTGAATATATTTAGAGCCATTTTCGAAATGGAGTTCTTCCGGAACGCCTTCATCGCGGCTTTGATCATCGGCATCATCTCGCCCTTGGTCGGAACCGTCGTCGTCATCAGGCGGTTGTCGAACATCGCCGACTCGCTCAGCCACTTCTCCCTGGCCGGCGTCATTATCGGCGTCTTCTTTTCCAAACTGCTCTATCCGGTCCTGAAAATCCAGATTGAACCGATATTCATGGGCATCATCTTCAGCATCGGCGGAACGTTCCTGATAGAAAAAATCCGCAACCTCTACCGCAATTACAAGGAACTCTCGATGGCGATCATTATCAGCCTGGGCGTGTCATTGACCGGTCTGTTCATCAGCATGACCGAGGGCATCACCACTTCCTACACGACCGGTCTGCTCTTTGGAAACATTCTCGCCGTCAGCCAATCGGACCTGATCATCATCCTGCTTTTCTCCATCGGCATCTTCACCTTCGGTGGCTTATGCTACCGGCAGATCGTGACTTTGTGTTTCGATGAAACCTATGCGCGCATCTCCGGAATCAACGTGAAGTTATTACAACTGGCCATCACGATCGTGCTGGCCCTGACGATATCGATTTTCATCGACCTCGTCGGCGTCCTGCTGATCTCCGCCCTGTTGATCATTCCCGTTGCTTCCTCGATATTGATCGGAAAGTCATTCAAGCACACGGTCATCGCCTCCATCATCATCAGCCTGACCTCGATCCTGGCCGGGTTTACCGCCAGTTATTATTTGTACTGGCCGCTTGGAGCCACGATCGCGCTTGCGAACATCATCATCCTTTTCACGATTGTCATCGTGCTGAAGATTCATGACTTCCGGTATAAAAAGAAAAAAAATAAAGAAGAAACACCAGCGTAATGCGTCAGGGAAAAGACCCTGGCGTATTTTTTTAGCATTGCTTCTTTATTTCAGCATGTAATCATTATCAAAGTTTTCGGATGGATGACTTCTTACTTCCTAATAAGCGATCTTCATCAGATACAGACCGTTCGGAGGCAGCTTTTTCGGCGCGGTCAGCGGCGTTTCCCCGGTCAGGCTCGCGCGGATATCGTCCATGGTCTTCCGGCCGCGGGCGACCTCAAGGGCGGTCGCAATCATGATCCTGATCATGTTATGCAAAAAGCCGTTTCCGACGATGATGATCCGGAGGGCATCGCCTTCCCTTTCGACGCTAACGCGGTATATCTCGCGCACCGTGTTCTCGGTCTTTTTCGCCCGCGAGAAATAACGGAAATCATGGCGCCCGACGAACAGTTTCAGCGCTTCCGCGAACAACCGGTAATCAACACGCCGGTACTTGCAATAGTAGCGGTAATTGCGAAAAAGCGGATTGTAGGACCCGAAATCGATGATGTAGTGGTATTCCTTGCTTTTCGCCGAGTAGCGGGCGTGAAAACTCTCGTCCACGGTCTCAATTTCGGAAACATAAACGTCACCGGGCAGGCGGGAATTGATCGCGTTTTTCAAGTTGGCTGTATTAATTTCCAGATCGGCGTTGAAATGAAAGACCTGCCCGAGGGCGTGGACGCCGGTATCGGTCCGGCCGGCCGGGTAGATCGGCGTCGGCTTCTTGAAGACCAAAAGCAGGGCGTTTTCAATTTCCGCCTGGACCGACCGGGCGTTTTTCTGGATTTGAAAACCATGAAATTGGGAGCCGTCATAACGGCAGGTGCATTTATATCGCATATTTCATCACGTTCAATGTTATTAGTCCGGCAAGCATACCGACGACGAAAACGAGGACGACGATGTCAATCGCGCGAAAACGCAAGAGGTTGATCGAGGTCCGCTCCGCTCCCGGGACATATCCCCGCACTTCCATCGTGTCCGCAAGATCATACGCCTTTCTAAGCGAGATAATGAACATCGGCAGAAGCAACGAGATGATCTGCGTGACCTTTTGCTGGAGCCGTCCTTCCTTGAAGTCGACTCCCCTTGAGGCCTGGGCCTTGAGAATCTTCTGGGCTTCCAGGAACAGCGTGGGGATAAACCGCAGAGTAATCGAGATCATCATCGAGAAGACGCTCACCTTGACGCCGATATACTTGAGCGGCTTAAGCAAAAGTTCCAGACCCCGGTTCAAATCGGTCGGTTTGGTGGTCAGGGTCAAAAGCGAGGACATGAAGATCAATGACAGGATGCGCAGCACCACGATCAGCGAAGTCGTGAGGCTGTCCTTATATACGGTGATCGTGTAACTTGTGATCACAAGCGGGGAAGTGATGAGCACTTGCACATAAAACACGAGGAAGAACAGGGCAAGGAATTGCAGGAAACGGAATTTCTTGAAAAACCGTCCTAAATAAAAATACAACACGAGCAACGCGATCCCCAGGGCCAGGTTAAGCCAGGTCAACGTGAAGTTGAAGGTGTAAATCGCGGTCGAGCCGCGGTTGAACAACACCTGGAAGAACACGGTGAAGAAGATGATTACCGACATCGTCCTCAAACTCGCCAGAAACTTGGTGATCGGGATCTTACTCGAAAGGATCAAAAGCAAAACCAGCGCCAGGGCAATCGCAAGCGACAGGATCTCGCCAAGCAGGAAGAGCGAAGCGAGGACGAGGAAGATCGCCATTATTTTCGTCCGGGGATCAAGCCGGTGCAGCCAGGAATCGGAATGATAGTACTGGCCGAAGACAAGGTTTCCGTTCATCAGGACCTCGCGAACGCCTTTCTGATTTCCCGGTACGCGTCCTCGACCGAGTGCTGGTTGACATCGATGTCGACGCCGAACCGTTCCTTGATTGCCCTTAATATCTTTATCGTCTCCGGATAATCGAGACTGTATTTTTCATATAAATCGTCTTTTTTCAGCAGGTCGGTCTTTTTCCCGTCGAAGACGATCTCGCCCTCTTTCAGGACGATCACGCGATCGAAATACCGGGACACGACCTCCATGTCGTGGGTGATAATGATGATGGTCTTATCGCGCTCGGAACGGAGTTTTGCGAGGATCTCCAGCAGTTCGCGCTTACCGTTGGGATCAAGCCCGACGGTCGGCTCGTCAAGGATCAGGATGTCGGGATCGCTTGCGAGAATACCGGAAATGGCGACCTTCCGTAGTTGTCCGCCTGACAACGTGAAGGGACTGCGGTCGAGCAGGTCGGGAATCCCCATCAGTTCCGCCGTCTGGCGCGCTTTCTCCTCGGGATTTTCAATCCCGAAATTGGCCGGACCGAAGGAAATATCCTTCAGGACCGTGGTTTCGAAGATCTGATATTCGGGAAATTGGAAAACGAGGCCGATTTTTTTTCTTATCGGTTTAAGTTTACGGCGTTTGGTGACGGGTTCGTTCATGATCCGCACTTCCCCGGTAGTCGGCATAAGCAAAGCGTTCATCAGTTGCACCAGGGTCGATTTACCGCTACCCGTATGACCGACGAGCGCGATCATTTCGCCGGTTTCCTTGATGTTCAGATTGACGTTTCTGAGGACGAAGCGGACGTTCCGCTTTTTCCGCGGAACGTAATATGCGAAACTCACTTCCGAAAAGTTAATTGCCATAACAATTCCTCGATTTCTTGTTTCCTGGTAAGTTGATCGTCCGCCTCGACCAGTTGCAACAATTTCATGCTCTCGACGATGTCCAGCTGGCACTGCCGCAGCAGTTCCTTTTCGTGGAATACCCTTTCCGGAGCGTCGTCAAGGACGATCCGTCCCGCGTTCATGACCAGAACGCGGTCGGAATAGATCGCCTCATTAAGATTATGGGTTATCGATATCAACGTTTTCTCCCGTTTCAACTGCCAGATGATCTCGTTGACTTCCTTCACGCCTTTGGGATCGAGCATCGAGGTCGCCTCATCAAAAATGATGATGTCGGGATCGATCGCCAAAACACCGGCGATCGCGACGCGCTGTTTCTCGCCGCCGGAGAGGTTTTCCGGGTTGTAACCGAGGAATTTTTCCATCCGGACTTTTTCGGCGTAATAATCGATCAGCTCCAGCATCTTCTCGCGCGGGAACCGGCGGTTCTCCATGCCGAAGGCGATATCATCGCGGACGGTCACGCCGACGAATTGGTTATCGGGATTCTGAAAGACGATTCCGATTTTTTTCCTTATCTCGTCGACGCTTTCGTCCGTCAAGGCCTGCCCGTCGATTTCGATCGTGCCGCTGTCGGCCTTAAGAAGCCCGACCAGCAGTTTCGCAAGCGTCGACTTCCCGCTGCCGTTGTGCCCGAGGATTGAGACGAACTCGCCTTTTTTGATTTCGAAAGAGACATCACTGATGACCGGTTCGTTTTCCTTGTATGAAAAATTGAGGTTTTCGACTTTAATCATTGGTTGCTCCGCTGCCGTTAAATGATGTGAATGTAATCGTAGACGTCGTCATAAATCAGTTCCACGGTGATCCCGTTGGTGCAGATGATCGGGCTCGGGAAACCCCTGGTTATCTTCATGTACATGCATTGCTTGGTATGACAATTGGCGTGAATCATCTGGATTTCCTTAGCGGTGATGTGGACGGTGTTTTCGATTTTCTTGTCCGTTTCAACGCTGAATGTTTTTTCTTCCAGCACATTCCCATCGCCGTCAGTCACGATTAAACGGAAGACTTGGTCTTCAACGGTCATGGCGACGGTCACGTCGATGCCGTCTTCGATTTTAACGGCCAGGATGACTTCCTTGTTATAGGAGATCTGCGCGTAGACGTCGCCGACGTCGCCCCTGTTGATGAAATACAGGACGTAAAACAACAGCGCTATTAAAAAAACCGCGAGGATGGCAACTATGTCGAATTTTTTCATCGCGTTAGCCTCGTTTTCATGGAGTTATTTTAGCACTTTCGGCGCAAGAATTCAACAAATGTAACAAATCGTCTCCGCTTGCTAAAAACCTCTTAAAGCTGCGGAAACGGACTTTAAGAGGCGTGACGTTTTAAACGAACTCAATTATCGCCATCGGGGCGGCATCGCCGCGCCGGGTGCCGAGTTTCAAAACCCGGGTGTATCCCCCGTCGCGATCGCGATAATTGGGAGCTATATCATTGAACAGTTTTTGCAGGGCGAACTGCTGTTTATTCTCATCGACATATTCAAATCTGATGATTTTGGCCGCGCGGATCCGCGATGACAATGTATTGATCTTGCCTAACGTCACCATCTTGTCAGCCAGCTTTTGCACTTCCTTGGCTTTGGGAAGGGTTGTCTCGATCCGGCCGTGGATTATCAAATCGGTAACCAAATCGCGCAGCAGGGCCTTGCGTTTGGCGGTGTCGCGACCCAATTTTCTATATCCTAATGACATGTGTCTTTCCTCCTTAAAAATTGTTTTATAAATCGTCGTCCGTGTCGTCAAACGATTCGGTATCCTCGGCGACTTCGTCCAGATCATCGTTAACGCTGTAATCGGTGTCGTAGGAGCGGCGGAGGTCCAGACCGAGTTCGTGCAGTTTCTGGATGACTTCCTTAAGGGACTTACGGCCCATGTTTCTGATACGCATCATTTCTTCCTCGGTCTTCTGGGTCAGCTCGCCGATCGTATGGATGCCCGCCCGTTTCAGGCTGTTGTAGGAACGGACCGATAAATCCAACTCTTCGATCTTCTTCTCGAGTTTCTTGTTGGTGACTTTCTCCTCACGCTCGTACATATAGTCCTGTTCGTTAATCATCTCGTTAAGCTGGGAAACGACCTCGAAATGCTGGATTAAAAACTTGGAGGCGAGCGAAACCGCGTCCGACGGCTGGATAGCCTTGTTCGTCCACACTTCCAGATTCAACTTTTCATAGTCGACGTTCTCGTCGACGCGCGTTTTTTCCACGTCGTAACGCACCCGCGTCACCGGCGTGTAAATCGAGTCGATGGCGATCCGGCTGATGATCTGATTGCCGGCCTTGTCACGGCAGAAGACCTTGTTTTCTTCCGCGCCAACATAGCCGATACCCTTCCGGACGAAAAACCGCGCCTTGAAGCGGGCATTCTTCTCGAGGGTGACGATCACCTGCTCCGGGTTGACGATCGTGATCTCGCTGCTGTGCTCGAGATCGCCGGCAGTGACGACTCGTTCGCCGATGGCGTCGATGCTTAACTCGTACAACTCCGTCGGTTCGTTCGGGGCGGGTTTGAACAGGATGTCTTCGGGAATCGTGAAAATGATCTTCTTCAGATTCAGGATGATTTCCGTGACATCCTCAAGCATCCCGGGCAGAGCCATGAATTCATGTTCGACCCCTTCGATCTCGACGGCGACGATGGCCACGCCAGGCATCGACGATAACAGCACGCGCCGCAGGGCGTTGCCGAGCGTCAGGCCGTACCCCCGTTCGAGCGGGGTGATCACGAATTTGCCATATCCCTCATCCTTGTTTTCGATCGTCGCCAGAGGTTTAATGAACTCGAATTTTTTCATTCGTTATCCTCCTTAAGTTTATTCTTAACCGCGCGGTCTTTTCGGCGGTCGGCACCCATTATGAGGAATTGGCGTCACGTCTTTAATCGCGGTTATTTCCAATCCGGCGACCTGCAGTGACCTGATGGCCGCTTCCCGGCCTGGACCCGGACCCTTTACCGATACCTCGACTTTCATCATCCCGCTGTCAAGGGCAGCCTTGGCGCAGGCCTCGGAAGCCATCTGGGCGGCGAAGGGCGTCGATTTCTTGCTTCCCTTGAAACCCAGCGCGCCGGCGCTGCTTTGGACGATGGCGTTCCCGTCCGGATCGGTGATGGTGATAATGGTGTTGTTAAAGGTGGAGTGAATATGGGCTATGCCGACTGGCACATTCTTTTTAATCTTACGTTTTCTTACCTTACGAGCCATTATTTCGTTCTCCTTACTTATTATTTTTTCTTATTAGCCACGGTTTTGGCTTTGCCTTTTCTCGTCCTGGCATTACATCTCGTGTTTTGCCCTCTGACCGGCAATCCTTTGCGATGGCGAATGCCGCGATAGCAACCGATTTCCATCAGTCTCTTAATGTTCATGGCGTATTCGCGCCGCAAATCGCCCTCGACTTTCAAACCGGTGACCTCGCGTCTGATGGCGGCGAGTTCGTCCTCGGTCAAGTCGCGAACGCGTTTACTGCCGTCCACTCCGGCTTGCGCAAGTATCTTCTTGGCCGTCGGCCTTCCGATACCGAAAATATATGTGAGCGATATTTCTACGTGTTTATCGCGGGGAATATCAACACCAGCTATACGTGCCATAAAGTTCGCACCTCCTATTATCCTTGTCTCTGTTTATGCTTGGGGTTTTCGCAAATAACCATAACTTTGCCTTTTCTTTTGATGATCTTGCATTTATCGCATATTGGTTTTACAGACGGTCTTACCTTCATTTTCATCCTCCTTTTGGATATCACTTGTGGCGATATGTTATGCGACCGCGCGTTAAATCGTACGGGGACAATTCCACGGTAACCTTGTCTCCCGGCAGGATGGTGATGTAATTCATCCGGATCTTGCCAGAGACGTGCGCCATGATCTGATGACCGTTGTCAAGCTTGACCCTGAAGATCGCGTTCGGCAACGCGTCCGTCACTGTCCCGCGCAGCTCGATGACTTCACTTTTTGACATCTACTGTCCCTCCTTCGTTAAAATGATGTGGCCGTTTTCGGTGATAACAATTGTATGCTCGAAATGGGCGCTATCGGAACCATCCTCGGTTACCGTAGTCCAATTGTCAACAAGAATTCGGACGTCAGAGGAACCAACATTGACCATTGGTTCAATCGCTAGGGTCATACCTGGTTTCAGTATCGGACCGTATCCCGGCGCCCCGAAATTGGGGATTGCCGGTTTTTCGTGCAGATGGCTGCCGATACCGTGACCGGTGAAGTCTTTAACAACGCTGTATCCGCGTTCAGTCACATATTTCTCGATCGCGTGCGAGATATCGGATAAACGGTTATGGGGCTTGGCGTATTCGAGGCCGGCGTAGAGCGCCTCTTCGGTCACCTGCAGCAGTTCCCGGCGTTTCGGGGAGATGTTCCCGACGGGGAAGGTGTAGGCGCAATCGCCGTGATAGCCCTTGTAACACACGCCGATATCGATCACGATAATATCGCCATTCTTTAGTTTTGTTTTCTTGTTTGGAATGCCATGAATAACGACATCGTTAACGGAAGCGCAGATCGACGCGGGAAACCCGTTGTATCCTTTAAAGGACGGGGTCGCGCCGCATCCGGTTATCACTTCCTCGGCAATTTTGTCGAGTTGGTAGGTGGTCACCCCGGGGGCGATCGCCTCCCTGAGCTTGCGGAGCGTAAACGCGCAAATCCGTCCTGCTTCCCGCATCAGCTCGATTTCCCGATTGCTCTTAATCGTTATCATGCAATCCTCCAAGTGCTTTCTCAACTTCCTTGATGTTTTCCTCGACGGGACCCGTTACGTCGACATCGCGAACGAGGCCGCGCCGGCGATAAAAATCAAGCAAAGGCCGGGTTAGTTCCCGGTATATGCGCAAGCGGCGGGCCATGGTGTCGCGGTTATCGTCAGGCCGCTGGAACAACGTCGCGCCGCACTTATCGCAAATGTTTTCCACTTTCGGTTTGATGTTGGTGACGTGATACACATCCCCGCACTTGCTGCAAATCCTCCGCCCGGATATCCGCGCGATGATCGTTTCGTCGTCGGCCGTCAGGTTCAAAACCAGGTCGATTTTCCATCGTTTGCGCGCCAGGATATCGTCAAGGGCCTCCGCCTGCGGTATTGTCCGGGGGAACCCGTCCAAAAGAAATCCCTTTTTATGCTCGTCTTTATCGAGCGTCTCCTGAACCAGGTCGACCGTGACGGCGTCGGGGACCAGTTCCCCGCGTTCCAGATAGCCGCTTGCCAGTTTGCCGAGCGGCGTCATGTTGGCGATCGCTTCGCGGTATAACTCCCCGGTGGAGATATGGGGGATATCATATATCTTTTTGATGTAGGCGGCCATCGTCCCTTTTCCGGCTCCCGGCGGTCCCATGATCAACAGGCGCATAAACCCCTCTTAATCGATGAATCCGCGGTATTGTTTTTCCTGCGCGGCCGTCTTGATCTGTTTCGCGGTCTCAATCGCGACGCCGACCACGATGATCAGGCTGGTGCCGCCGATTCTGACCGAGTTTGGCAGATCAAAGATGAACGACAGGACGATCGGCAACGCCGCCACAAGCGCAAGATACGTGGCGCCGACGACCGTGATCTTGAACAACACCCGCGAAAGGTAGGACGCGGTTTCCGCGCCCGGTCTGATGCCGGGGATGTAGGCGTTCTGTTTTTGCAGGTTCTCTGCCACTTTTTCCGGGTTCATCTGCAGGAATGAATAGAAGAATGAGAACAGGTAAATCAGGACGATATAGAGCACGAACCCGATCGGTTTGGTGTAAGTGAAGATTTCCCCGATCCAATAAGTAAGGTTCGAGGGATTGACGAAATTGATGATTGTGGCCGGGAGGCTCATCAACGTGCTTGCGAAAATCACGGGGATGACCGAGGCGACGTTCAGCTTGATGGGAACATGGGATTCGCTGCGTCCCCGGAAAGCGGCCGCCGCCGGACGGTTTGCATACTGGATCGGTACTTTCCGAACCGCCGACTCCATGAAGACGACCCCGATGATGATGACCACCAAAAGCAACAGGATTCCGAAGAAAACGAAGATATCGCCGACGGAACCGTCCTCCTTGGTGATGTAGGTGCCGATAAGGTCGTTAATCATCTGGGGGAACCCGGCGACGATACCGGCGACGATGAACATCGACGTCCCGTTACCGATCCCTTTCGCCGTGATTTTCTCCGCCAGCCATAAGACGAAGGCGGTACCGGCCGTCATGACCAACGCCAGATAAACATAGGTGAAGGCATTGGCGTCGACGCCCAGTTCGAAGATATCGCCATAGGCGGCGACGATTCCGAGTGAAATCGTCAATGCCTGAATGAAGGCGAGCGCCAAAGCCAGATAGCGCGTCAACTGATTGAGCTTTCTCCGCCCGACCTCACCTTCCTCGGCCCATTCCTTCAGGGCTGGGACGATGTCCATCTGCAGCAGCTGGATGACGATTGAAGCCGTGATGTACGGGGAAATACCCAGGGCGACGATCGAGTAATTCGACAAGGCGCCGCCGCTGAAGATGTCGAGAAACCCAAACAGCGAAATCTCGGGGCTCAACAATGTGCGGTCAATCATCGGTAGTTGGACGTGATAGGCCAAACGCCAAATCACGAGGATTAAAGCTGTATACAAAAACATCAAAATTATTTTTTTGTATTTAGCCACTTATACCACCTCGATTTTCCCGCCGGCATCAGTAATCCTTTTCTCCGCAGACTTAGAAAATTTATTTGCGGCAACGGTTAATTTCACATTCAATTCTCCGTCACCGAGAATCTTGATCAGACCGTGATTTTTCTTAACCAAACCCGCTTTGACGAGTTCCTCGGGATTGATCAAGGTCCCGTCGGGGAAAACGTTCAGATCCTTGACGTTGACGACATCGTACTCGACGCGGTTGATGTTGGTGAATCCCCGCTTCGGCAGGCGCTTGAAGAGCGGCGTCTGTCCGCCTTCGAAGCCCGGCCTTACGCCGCCTCCGCTCCGGGCGTTCTGGCCCTTATGGCCTCTCCCGCTCGTTTTCCCGTGACCGCTGGAAGTACCGCGGCCGACACGTTTGCGATCAGGCCGCGAACCGGGTACTGGTTGTAATGTATGCAGTTTCATGGATTTCCTCCTATAAGATTTCAACTAAATGATTAACGGTGGCAATCATTCCGCGTACCGCTTCGTTGTCGGGTTTCTTGACGACTTGATTTACTTTCGTCAGTCCCAACGCCTTCAGCGTTTTCACCTGGTTAGGTTTTAATCCGATTTCGCTTCTTACCAGTTTGATTTCGATCATCTTAGTCTTCGCCATACTATCCCTCTATCTCCTCAGGGGTTTTATTTCTGATGGCGGCCACTTGTTCCTTGGTGCGCAATCCCTTCAAGGCTTCCATCGTGGCCCGGGTGACGTTGATCGGCGTGTTCGAGCCAAGGGACTTGGAAAGGATGTTCTCGATGCCCGCCAGTTCGACCACGGCGCGGACCGGACCGCCGGCGATGACGCCGGTTCCTTCGACCGCCGGTTTCAAAAGCACCCGGCTGGCCCCGTACTTCCCGATGATCTCGTGGGGGATTGTGTTGTTGACGATCGGTACTTCGATGATGTTTTTCTTCGCATCCTCGACTGCCTTCTTTATGGCGTCGGGGACTTCGATCGCTTTGCCCGTGCCGATGCCGACTTTGCCTTTTCCGTCACCGACGACGGCGACGGCGCTGAAACGATAGCGGCGGCCGCCCTTGACGACTTTCGCGATATGATTGATGCTGACAACGCGTTCTTCAAACTGCCTTTCGGCGGCAAGAAGTTCTTTTCTTTGTTTTCTACCTTGCTGCATGCGATTTCCTCCTAAAACTTCAACCCGGCGGCGCGGGCGGCTTCGGCCAATGCCTTCACCCTGCCGTGGTACAGATACCCACCGCGGTCGAATACGACTTTCTCAATGTTCTTGGCAAGCGCTCTTTTGGCGATTAATTCGCCGACTTGTTTCGCCGCCTCGACATTCGAACCGTTCTTCAGTTTCAATTCTTTGTCGATGCTTGACGCGCTGACCAGCGTTTCGCCTTTATCATCATCTATGATTTGAGCATAAATATGCATGTTCGATCTGAAGACGTTTAAGCGAGGTATAGAAGACGTTCCATAGATGTTGTTCCGGACGCGTTTGTGGCGAATGAGCCGCGCCTCGTTGCGTGATTTTTTCTTTATCATCTTTTCGTCTCCTTTCTCTAAGCTTTCTTTCCTTCTTTGTGCCGGACGACTTCGCCCTTATAGCGAATGCCCTTGCCCAGGTAGGGCTCGGGTTTCCTGATCGCCCGGATATCGGCGGCGAATTGCCCGACCAGTTGCTTGTCGATACCGCGGACGGTGATTTCCGTGGGGGTGGGCACTTCCACCTCGATGCCGGAAGGAATTTCGAGAACGACCGGTTTCGCATACCCGGCGTTGATCTCCAGGGTTCTGCCCTTGAGAGCGGCCCGGTAACCGGTGCCTTGGATCTCCAGGGATTTCGAAAAGCCTTTCGTGACCCCTTCGATCATGTTGTGCAACAGCGCCCGCGTCGTCCCGTGCAACGCTTTATGGAGCTTCGAGTCGCTCGGGCGGCTTACCTTCACGTGGTTGTCGACGATCTCAATGGTCATGATCTTCGGAAAATCGTAGGCGATTTCGCCTTTCGGTCCGCGGACGACCACGTGGTTTTTATCATCTGCTGTAACGCTTACTCCTTCGGCAATCGTTATTAGTTTTTTTCCAACTCGTGACATGTTATTCCTCCTTAACTACCACACGAAAGCTATAACTTCGCCGCCGACGTTAAGCTGGCGCGCTTCCCTGTCAGTCATAACTCCTTTGGGCGTGGAAACGATGGCGATGCCCAGACCGTTCAACACCTTGGGCATCTCGCTGGCCTTGACATAAAGCCTGAGTCCCGGTTTGGAGATGCGTTTAATCCCTTTGATTACCCGCTCCTTCCGGTCGGTGTACTTCATCGTTACCTTTAGGATGCCTTGTTTATCGTTGGGAATAAACTCGACATCGTATATGTATCCTTCCCGTTTGATCACGTTCAAGATTTCGTGTTTGAGTTTTGAAGCCGGGATTTCGACATATTCATGTTTCATTTGATTAGCATTGCGAATACGGGTAAGCATATCAGCAATTGGATCAGTCATTACCATTTAAATGGCCTCCTTCCGATTTATTTTACCAACTGGCCTTAGTAACGCCGGGGATCTGTCCCTTGTGCGCTAACTCCCTAAAGCATAGACGGCATAATTTGAATTTACGATAAACGGCATGCGGTCTGCCGCAACGCTCGCATCGGGTATATTGCCTAACCTGGAATTTCGGTTTACGCTTGCTCTTTATGATCAATGATTTCTTTGCCATATTATACTCCTTTGCTACTTCCTGAACGGCATTCCAAGAAGGTTGAGAAGTTCTCTTCCTTCTTCGTCGGTTTTTGCGGTGGTGACAATGACGATGTCCATGCCTCTGACTTTTACCACTTTATCGTAATTTATCTCGGGGAAGATCAGTTGTTCCCTGATCCCGATCGTATAATTGCCCCGGCCGTCGAAAGAGTTCTTGCTCAGGCCACGGAAGTCGCGGACCCGCGGCAGGGCGACAGAGATCAGTTTGTCATAGAAATCATACATTCTCTCGCCCCTCAGGGTCACTTTGCAGCCGATGGACGCGCCCTCGCGCAGTTTGAACGCCGCGATTGATTTCTTCGCTTTGGTGATGATTGGTTTTTGTCCGGTGATCTGCGTCAGATCATCAACGGCGGCATCAAGCAGCTTCGAGTTGTGAATGGCGTCGCCGACTCCCATGTTGACGATTATTTTTTCGATTTTCGGCGCTTCCATGATCGATTTGTAAGCGAACTTCTTCATCAGCGCCGGTCTGACGTTTTCGATATATTCTTTACGTACGCGATTCATTTCCATTCCTCCTAGCTATCCAACACATTGCCGGTCTTTTTCGCGAAACGGACCTTTTTCCCGTCGACGACGGTGTAGCCGACGCGCGTCGCCTCGTTGGTTTTCGGGTCGACCATAAGCACGTTCGAGATGTGAATCGGGGCTTCCTTTTTAATGATACCGCCGTCCGGATTGGCGTTGGATGGTTTCGAGTGGCGGGACACGATGTTGACGCCCTCGACGATGACGCGGTTTTCCTTCGTCAACACCTTGAGCACCTTACCGGTTTTGCCCTTGTATCCGCCCGTAATGACTTTTACAATATCTCCTTTTTTAATACGCATAAGAAACCTCCTTATAAAACCTCGGGGGCCAAGGAAATTATTTTCATAAATTCCTTTTCCCGTAACTCGCGGGCGACCGGTCCGAAAATGCGGGTCCCGCGCGGAGTTTTATCCTCGCGGATCAACACCGCGGCGTTGTCATCGAATTTGATGTAGGAGCCGTCCGGCCTCCTCAGGCCCGCCTTGGTCCTGACGATGACCGCCTTGACGATTTCTCCTTTTTTCACGGCGCTGCCCGGCGTCGCCGACTTGACGGTGGCGATGATGATATCGCCGATATTGGCAAACTTACGGCCGGTGCCGCCCAATACCCGAATCGTCAATATTTCCTTGGCGCCGGAGTTATCCGCCACTTTTAATCTTGATTCTTGCTGTATCATTCAAAACCCTCCTTATACCGTTTCTTCCCGTTGAAGAATCTTTACGAGACGAAAATGTTTGGTTTTGGACAGGGGACGGGTTTCCATAATCCGAACCGTGTCGCCGACTTTGGCTTCATTATTCTCATCGTGGGCGGTGAATTTCTTCGAATGAACGACCCGCTTTCCGTACTTGGGGTGCGGGCGGTAAGTGGTGACAAGAACTTTGATCGTTTTGTTTTCCTTATCGGAAACTACTGTTCCCGTGTATACTCTTCTGTTATTGCGCTCCATAGTTGCCTCCGATTTTATCAGCATTTGCCCGTTCGGTAAGAACGGTCTTCATCCGGGCAATCTGCTTTTTGGTTTTGCTGATGGAAGCGGTGTTTTCCAATTTGCCGACGGCGGCCTGGAAACGGAGATTGAAAAGCTCCTGTTTCAGTTCCTTAATCTGCTTTAAAATCATCGATTCGTCCATTTTCCGGATCTTGTCCGTTTCTGATTCTCTGACGACTTTCTTGATTTCTTTTTCCTTCTTATTCTTGGCCATTGTTTTCACCACTCTCCTTGGCAATTACTTTCGTCTTGACCGGCAGCTTGTGTGCGGCCAGGCGCAGGGCCTCGTATGCCGTCTCCCTGTCGACGCCGCCAACCTCGAACATGATGGTGCCTCTCTTTACCACAGCAACGAAGTGGTCGGGCGCACCTTTACCGCCGCCCATACGTACTTCCAGAGGCTTGCGCGAGACGCCTATGTGCGGGAATATCCGGATCCATACCTTACCGACCCTCTTCATGTAACGCGTCATCGCGATACGGGCGGCCTCGATTTGTTGGCCCGTGATCCAATCGCCGGTCAACGCGACCAGGCCGTAATCGCCGAAAGCAAGTTCCTTGTTTCCTTTGGCTTTGCCTTCGTAACTGACGCGGTGCGGCCGGCGGTATTTAGTCCTTTTCGGCATTATCATAATTACTTACCACCTTTTTCTTTCTTTTCGGGTAAAATCTCGCCTTTGCAGATCCAGACCTTGACGCCCAGGATGCCGTATGTCGTCCGCGCCTCGGCAATCGCGAAGTCGATATCCGACCTCAGGGTGTGCAGGGGAACGGTTCCCTCGCTGTACCCTTCGCTGCGGGCGATTTCGGCGCCGCCCAGGCGGCCCGAAACGAGCGTCCGGATTCCTTTCGCTCCGGCTTTCATCGCTCTCTGAATCGCCATTTTCTGTACCCGACGGAAAGACGCGCGGCCTTCCAATTGTTCGGCGATGTTGCGCGCAACCAGTGTCGCGTCGAGATCGGGATTCTTGATATCGACGACCGACAGGAACACCGTTTTGCCGGTCAGTTTCTGCAGATATTCGACGACCTGGTTCTTCGTCTGACCTTCGCGGCCGATGACGACGCCGGGTTTGGCGGTATGAATAGTGAGCATTATCTTCGTTTTCGTTCTTTCGATTTCGATCTTCGAAATGTAGGCCTTCTTATAGTATTCACTTATGTATTCGCGGATCTTGATGTCCTCGTGTAAAAGCGCAGGAACTTCCAACTTACTGGCATACCATTTGGAATCCCAGTCCTTAATTATTCCTAAACGCATTCCTATCGGATGAACTTTTTGTCCCATGAAAATCCTCCTTATTGCCTTTCTCCGAGGACGATCGTGATATGACTCGTCCTGCGCGAAACCCGGTAGCCGATTCCCTTGTTGCGATAGTAAAGCCGCGTTTTCAGGATCGGTCCTTCATCGATGTAAGCTTCCTTGATGTATAATGAATTCTTGTCCATTTCATGATTGTTGACGGCGTTAGCGGCGGCCGACTTCAGAACTTTCGCGATGGCGGCGCCGGGGCGGTTGGGGATCAGGGCCAGGATCGCCGCCGCTTCGGCGACGTTCTTGCCCCGGACCAGGTCGATAACCAACCGGGCTTTTTGCGGAGAAACGCGGACGGTTTTTGCTATTGCTTTTGCTTCCATGTCTTCCTCCTACTTCTTCGCTGCCTTTTTGTCTTTGCCATGGCCGCGGTACGTCCTGGTGGGTGCGAATTCTCCCAGCTTATGCCCGACCATTTCTTCGGTGATATATACCGGAATATGTTGCTTCCCGTTGTAGACGGCAATGGTGCAGCCGACGAACTCGGGGAAGATCGTCGAGCGGCGCGACCATGTCTGGATTACTTTTTTATGAGGTTTGCCCGCTTGTTCCATGACTTTTTTCAACAGATGATCGTCGCAGAACGGGCCTTTTTTAATTGAGCGTGCCATATAAGTACTCCTTTCTATGCTTTACGCCGTCTTACTATCAAATCAGACGACTTCTTCGCCGATTTTCTAGTCTTGGCACCTAAAGTGATTTTACCCCAAGGAGTGAGCGGGGCCTTACGGCCGATCGGAGAACGGCCCTCGCCGCCGCCGTGCGGATGGTCGACGGGATTCATCGCCGAACCGCGGACGGTCGGCCTGATTCCAAGATAACGGGTCTTCCCGGCTTTGCCACGGTTGATCAGCTCGTGGTCGGCGTTTCCAACCTCACCGATCGTCGCCCGGCATTCGTTCAGCACTTTCCGCACTTCGCCGCTGTTGAGACGCAGGATGACATACCTGTCTTCACGGCCAAGGATCTGCGCTTTCGTGCCGGCAGCCCTGATCATCTGGCCGCCGTGACCCGGACTGAGTTCGATGTTGTGTACAAACGTTCCGACCGGGATCTTGCTGATCGGCAGGGCGTTGCCGACCTTGATGTCGGCGTTTTCCCCTGATTCGATTTTCTGCCCGACTTCCAGATCTTTCGGGGCTAAAATATAGCGTTTCTCGCCGTCGCTGTAATGAATGAGCGCGATGTTGGCCGAGCGATTCGGATCGTACTCGATCGCGGCGACCGTTCCGACGATATTGTCCTTGTCGCGTTTGAAATCGATAATGCGATACTTTCTCTTATGGCCTCCGCCTTTATGGCGCACCGTTATCCTGCCGGTGTTGTTCCGGCCGCCCTTTTTCTGCAAAGGACGCAGCAGGCTTTTTTCCGGTTCGGTCTTCGTTATTTCCTCGAAGGTGGAACCGGTCATATGACGGCGCCCGTTGGTGGTAGGCTTATATATCTTGATTGCCATTGTATCCTCCTTATGTCTCGGCTAGATTTCGAACCTGTCGATAGTTTGCCCTTTTTGCAAGGTCACGATTGCTTTCCGGACTGCCGGCGTGAAGCCCTCGTGCCGTCCGACTCTCCGTCTCTTTTTCCTGACGTTAATGATGTTGACGCTTACGACGTTTACGTTGAAGATTTCCTCGACGGCCTTTTTGACCTCGATCTTGTTAACGTCCTTCTGAACCTCGAACGAGTACTTTCCGCCATCGGTGAGTTTCGTTGTTTTCTCGGTGATCAGCGGGCGAACGATGATATCGTACGGGTTTTTCATTGCGACAACTCCTCCTCGTATTGCTTCACCACCGTAAGCGGCATCACATAATAATCGGCGTCAGTCAACTGATAGACGCTCAGGTGATCCTTTGTTTGCACGAGAACATTGGGAATGTTCCGGCCGGCGGTAAACAAATTGAAATCATACTCGGGACTGACGACGATGATCTTGCCGTCAAGCTTGAGATTATTCATAACCTGCACCAGGCTTTTCGTTTTGAAATCCGGCAACTCGATTTTGTCAAGGACGATGAAACGCTGGTTCTGCAACCGTTCCGACAAAAGCGACTTGATCGCCAGTTTCACGACTTTTTTATTGACCTTGATGCGATAGCTGCGCGGAACCGGTCCGAAGACCACGCCGCCGCCCTTCCATTGTGGGGCCCTGATCGAGCCCTGGCGCGCCCGGCCGGTGCCTTTCTGGCGCCACGGCTTACGGCCGCCGCCGCTGACTTCCTTTCTTTTCTTCGTTTTATGGGTTCCCTGGCGCATTGCGGCGCGTTCGGCGTTTACTGCTTCAAACACGGCTTGCTTGTTCGGTTCGATGCCAAAAACATCATCGTTCAATTCAACCTTGTTGACCTCTTCACCCAATTGGTTAAGCACGACTACACTAGGCATGATAAACTCCTTTCTATATTAGCGCGTCCGGGTTAACGGCGGCATTCTTCGCCTTAACCGCGTTGGTGATGATAACGTAAGAATTTCTCGGTCCCGGAATGTTGCCTTTAACCAGCATCACATTCCGTTCCATATCGATCTTCACGATCTCCAAATTCTGTACCGTCACCCGTTCGCTCCCCATTCTTCCGGGCATTTTTTTACCTTTTTTAATCCTTGCCGGGTTACGCGAGCCCATCGACCCGGTACCGCGGTGGTAACCGGAACCGTGAGCCTTCGGCCCCATGGCGTAATTATGGCGCTTGACGACGCCCTGATATCCCTTGCCTTTGCTGATTCCCGTTACGTCAACCAGTTCGCCTTCTTTGAAAATGTTGGCTTTAACCTCTTGTCCGACGGAGAAAACGTTCATTTCCGTCCCGGCAATCTCTTTTACGAAGCGCTTAGGACTTGTGCTGGCCTTAGCCACATGACCCAGTTCCGGTTTGACGGCAAGCCTTTCCGGCTTATCCTCGTAACCGAGCTGCACTGCCGAATAGCCGTCTTTGTCCGGCGTCTTCGTCTGCAGGACGACGTTGGGTTTAACGTCGATCACGGTAACCGGAACGAGTAATCCGTCTTCTTTGAAGATTTGCGTCATTCCGAGTTTCTTTCCTAAGATTCCTTTAGCCATGATTTCACCTCCTGATTCACTGTTTCAAGATGATATCGACACCAGCCGGGATTTCGAGATGGATCAATGCGTCCATCGTTTTCGGCGTTGTTTCGATGATGTCGATAAGTCTTTTGTGCGTTCTTCTTTCAAACTGTTCACGGCTGTCCTTATACTTATGCGGCGAACGAATGATTGTAAATACTTCTTTTTCCGTCGGTAACGGAATCGGTCCCGAAACGATCGCGCCCGTTCTCCGCGCCGCCTCGACTATCTTCTGGGCGGATTGGTCAAGCAAACGATGATCGTAGGACACCAATTTGATTCTTAATGCTTTTCTTGCCATTTGGTCCTCCTTTGCATGCATTTCATAATGTAGCTCGGCTCAGTGCAAATTCCCTGACAGACGGTATGGCAACGTACCCGTGCGTGTCAGCAACCTTGCACATCACTGCCTCTCTAGAGCCTTATATATACTACCAAAAAGCGATTTTAATGTCAAGGAATTTATTCACTTTTTTTCACATGTTTTTCCTTGTCCCGTTGTTTATTATTGGCAAAATAAGTATTTTTACTCATAAAAAAAGAACCGCTTCACGCGGTTCGCAGTTCTTCTATCGTTATTACCCGCTGTCCGGTCCGTACGGTACCACCGTCATGGTATACCAGCTTCATGTACAATTTGACGATTTCGATTTCCTTGCTTATCTTTTTGTCCGACCCGGACATGAAATCTTTCCCGGTGGTCGCATAGTGGTAAATCCCGAAGGCGGGGAAGACGAGACCGTCGGCAGTCTCCGCCCAGACCTGGAAATCGATATGGCTGGCTTCCTCGCTGTCGGCATGATCGATGTAATACTTGAAACGGTAGTATTCGGGATCGGCATCGTTCAGGATCGCGCCGAATGTGACGATGTCCTCGGTTTCCGACAAATCGGATGCGAACCCGTTTTCCGGAAAAGCGATCATTTCCTCGGCATAGGTGTATTCCTTCTTTTCGGGAACCTCGTTAAGGGTATGGACATATTCGAAACGCGCCTTGACAACGGATAGCGCGCCGCCGCCCACCGGGGTCAGCGGCAGGAATTTCTGTCCGCGGTAACGGAAATCCGTTTCCGTGGCGAAATGATAATAAATGTCGTAATCGCCGGCTACGCTTTCCCAATCGATCTGGTAATACGTGATCTTTCTTCCCGTTCCCCGAAGGACCTGCATCAGCACCGTGATCCCCTGGCGCACGACCGGTCCGTCATCTTTCATGATGATGTCGCCTTCCAACTCGATGTAGGTGTGGAAATCTTCGTTGAAAAATTCATGTTCGGCAATTATCCGTTCCGGAACATACGGTTTTTTCTTACATCCGGCAAAGCACAATGCAAGCAGCAGCGCGAGAACGCCGCCGATTATCCTACGCTTCATCATCATCCTCCTTAAGGAATAAGTATAAATCGTCAACGAACGGTTCTTTGAAATCCTCAAGTTTTGCCTGGAGCCAGAAAACAAACCGGCGCGCCGTCTCGGCGGTGAAAAACAGGGCAGGCTTGCGAGAGGTGTTCTTCAGCCTGATGATCACCCTTTTATACCCGAACAAGGAATCGAAATCGGAAAGCAGATCCAATCCTTCGATATCCTTGAGGTTGAAGGTATACTGACGTTTGTTCACCGCGATCGTCATGAATTTGTCCTTGAAATAAAAACTGCGGATTTTCCGATTGCCGACGATGCCAACGATAACGATGACCGCCGCTAACGCAAGCGGGATCGCTACGTACTTCACTGCGGGAATAAAATGAAACCGCATGACGATAAGAAAGTATATCGCTACCGCCAGGACGCTTTCGACGGCCATTTTAATCGCGAGCTCGCCCGCTTTCAGTTTTGCCTGGTAATACCTGCGCAAACGTCATCACCGTTATTAATTATACCACTTTACCGCCGTTAATAAAAGCGGTTTTTTGTTTTTATATCTCGCGGTAAAGGAAATCCCTGATCCGGTTAAGGTAGTAGGAAAGCACCCCGCCGGCGGGTGCGTCCGGTCGTCCGGCATTGGGATAAGGCTGGATCGAAGCGTGTGGATAAGTAAAATACGGCGGTCGTTCATAATTTCCGTAAATGCGCGCCGCCTGGTTTATCAGTTTTGTCAGGTCATTAAAATTCATTGCCTTTGAGCCTCTGAATCGTTCTTCCTAAAACAAAAGAGGATTATATCCTCTTTTGTTTAGAACCAAAACGCCGCGCCGACGATTACCAGCAATATGAATAATACCAACACGAATGCGTATCTATTGCCTAATCCGTGGAATCCGCAGAAGCCGATTGCTGGTGTGCCGCAACACGGGTCAAATGGTTTGCAAGGATTGATTCTACCCGGCATTTTTACACCACCTTTCAATTATAGTTTATGAATTTGCGGAAAATGTGATAATGACATTTGCATTAATTATCGGCCTTTATCACGTCCGACAGGATTCCGTCATAATATAGAATGGTTGGAACGGGGATGATGATGAGAAGTCATTACAATATATGCCTGGCCGGCACCCCCGGCTCCGGCAAAAACACGCTTTTTAACCGGTTGGTCGGATGCATCCGTCCGCTTGGTTGCCGGCGCGCCGTTTTCCGACATCGGGATCATAAATTTTCGATAATGAACCTCCCCGCCGTCAACGCACTTACCGGCGCGGAAAATGACGCAGCAACCGTCAGAAACCGGATCTGTTTCGGCAAGTGCGACGCCGTCATCGTGGTGTGCGGACCGGTCGACCTTCTTCAGGGTCTGGAACTGTTGTTTACGGTTAGAGAATACCGGCAAAAAGTCGTTTTTGTAATCAACATGATCGATGTGGCGCTGAAGCATAAAATAATCCTGAACCGGCCAGGGTTGATGCTTGCCCTCGGCGTTCCCGTCGTCTTCACCTCCACGAAAACGCGCATGGGCATCGCGCAGTTGAAGGACGCCGTACTGGGCGTTGTGACCGGCGCCCGCAAATGCGCTAAGCGCTCTATCTACTATCCGCGCTTAAGCGAGGAAATGCTTGCGATCATGCGGAAGCTTGAAGGCATCCCGCGCAAGGAGATCATCGCGGCACGGATCCTGGACGGCGACGAAGAATTTTTCCGGGAACTGAAAAAGCGGATTGATTGCAGAACGATTACAAGAATAGATACGATCCGCTCCCGCCACGAGGCACGAAGCGAAAATCACGACCTTATCCGCTCCCGCAACCGCGCCTACGCGGAAATAATCCTTAAGGACAACGTCCATTATCCCGATGCGGGCAAGACGGAACGGGCGATTGAACGACCGGGTTTGTCTTATTCCCGATAAGAATCATGCATAAAAAATTCCCGACTCAATATATTGTATCGGGAGGATTTTTATCATGATCGTGCGCAGCCAGGCATCCGTTTCTTACGCTTATTCTTTGGGGAATCTCCGGATAAACAGTGTCGTCAGTTCCAACGCCGTCGATACCGAGATCAGGACGGTAAAACTCTTGGGGAAAAAGACCGCGAGCCACGAGTTTTTCCGCCCCGGCGATGTCATCACTTATAACCTGGTCATAACCAATACCGGCAACTTTGCGGCCAGCAACGTGCTGATCGAGGATGAACTTTCATATCAGAAATTAGTCGAGGGCAGTTTCACTTATTCGTTCCTGGAAAACAGCAAGGCCGAGGCGCGGCTATTGGAAAAGGCCGGCGGGCTTGCGTTTGAAATCGACGAGCTGCGCCCTTATGAGGTCTGCATCATCTCCTACCGGACCGTCGTTGACGACATCCGCGACACCACGGTCGACTTGCGTTCGGCGCCGACCATTCGAAGCAAGGAAATACCGGCGACGCCGGCCGGCGAGTTGTTGATCAAACAACGCTACGCCCATCTCGAATGCGAGAAAAAATGCGTCGATTTTGCTTACCTCAACACCGACATCTCTTACCTGCTGACGTTAAAAAACACTGGAAACGCAACGGCCTACGACATTGAAATCACCGACCAGCTGCCCCAGACTTTCGAACTTGCGAAAAGCCCGGACACCGTGGTTTTCAATAAACTCAATCTCGATATTTACACATTTGACCAGAAGACGCGGCTGCTCAAAATTTATATCGACAAGATGGAACCGGGCGAAACGGCGGAAATCGTGATCAATGGAAAAATCGTGAAATAAAAAACATTGTCTTTACGACAATGTTTTTTTCACGTTGAAACGTTAAGATAATTGAAAAACGAAATCATGTTAAGAAGGTTATAAATGACGATGACGAACATCGTGATGTTTAAAAGGAGGTTAACAAGCCGCAGGCGATCAGTTATATTGAAATACAAAAGCAAAACGGCAAAGAAATAGCCGATGCCGAGAATGATGATGAAATAGTAGATCTGCCGGAAGGTTAGAAAGTATAAGAAACGGGTCTCATAGATCATCGCCTCACGGAATTCCACCGAAATCAGAAGGTCCAGATTCCAGAACACCGCCCCACCCGAAGCCAGTATGAATAAAAGCAAAAGCGGCTTGATCTCGCGCGTTTTTTTGGCAATCACCTCGATGACCGCCACGATGATAAACAACGCGCCCGTCAACGTGCAAAAATACAGGTATGTCGGATTCAGATAATCCACGCTTTCAGGGAATCTGCCGACATACACCGTCGTTGCGATCATGACGAGGTAGCAGACCGCGGGAAACAGGTAGCGGTTCGCGACCGCCAGGTACGTCGGCGCTTCCGGTGCCGTTTTTTCCTTCAATCCCCGATAGAAGACGAAGGCAAACCAGGCAACCGGAATGACGAGTCCGCCGCCGCCGAAATAAATTCCGGTGACGATTGATACTAAGGCGTTCGCGTTTTCCTCCGAATACATGATTTGATTCCAACCGACGAGAAAGATCATCGTCATGGAAAGATAAATCACGAACAGGACTGCCTGGGTGATGAACCATTTCTTTTCGTTCATGCGTGCTCCCGTTATTTATCCATAAACCGATGGATGTATTTGCTGCTGATTTTTTCCGTGTCGACCAGGACGAACAAATCGACACTGTTGAAATACCTGTCGACATAAGCCTCGGCGCTGAATGTCGCGCCGATGTTTATATAACCCTTGACGAGCGCCGGCAGTTGTCTTTTCGCCAAGGTCGGATCCACTTCCGCCTTGGGCAGAAGATTGATCGGATGCGCTCCGTTCGGCAACGCCGGCACCTGAAGGCGGGTCGGCGAAAGGTGATTGTAATAGACGTACGACAGGGGGTGGGCAAGCGCCAGCGGGTCGATCCCCGGGAAGGAAGCCGTGCCGAAGATGTATTTAACGCCGCGGGCGATAGCATAATTCATCAGCCCCCGCCATAATAAAATCACCGTCGATCCCGTGCGGTATTCCTTTTTCACAACCGCCCGGCTGATTTCCATGATGTTTTCGTTTTTCAGTGTGCTGATGTCGAATTCCTTTTCGGTCGGAAATTTCCATTCCGCCGGAAGAAGATCCTTGTGAATCAGGCGGTAAGTGCCGACGATTTCGTTCGTTTTCACATTCACGGCCACCAGATGGTCCGCCAGTTCGTCATATTCATCCCGGAACAATTCCTCCGAATTTTTATTGTCTGCGTTGTAATAAAGCAAAAGCTCGTGATAACGTAAACGCATCGTTTCTTTAAGTTCTTCCAGATTTCTTGTCAGCCGGATCTCGATGTCCCCGGAGACAAATTGTTCGTATTCGCTCATTTTCTTCCTCTTCTTTGCGTGACCGGTTAAAATTTGAAGACCGATTCTACTTGTTGCATTTTTTCCGGAATCGCCAGGCCGTAAGGGCACCTGTCCACGCATACCCGGCAATTTATGCAATCGGATGCGTGTTTTTCCAGGGTCGCGTAACGGGCGACGGCCCATTCCTGTAAATTGTATCGTGTATAATAACCTTCAAATGTAAAGCATGTCGGAATGTCGATTCCGGCCGAACACGGCAAGCAATAACCGCAGCGCCGACAGAAATCGTTGCCGAGGAGGGATCGAGTTTTTGTGATCTCTTCCCATTCGGTATCCGTCAGCGGCTCGTTGACTATCGCAAGATTTTCCTTCGCCAGTTCGACCGACTCCATCCCGGGAATCGTCACCGCGATGTCGGGGTTGTTGAGGATGAATTTCAAGGCCAGGCGCGGATTTTGCAGGGCGCCGCCGGCCAGGGGTTTCATCACGATAATGCCGATGTCTTTGGCGGCCGCTTTCCGGAATAATTCCGCCGCTTGCGTTTCAAGAATATTATATGGGAACTGGATCGTTTCAAACGGGCAATCATCGATAATCGCCAAAAGTAAGTCGAGATTATGCGTCGTTATGCCAATATGGCCGATCTGCCCGCGCTCCTTCGCCGCAACCAGCGCCTCGTAAGCGCCGGCACCTCCCATGATTAAGTGGTATTCCTCAAGGTTTTTAACATTGTGGAGCTGGTATAAATCGATATAGTTGGTCCCAAGTTCGTTTAAGCTGAACTCGATGTCGCGCTCCATTTCCGCGCGCGTCCGCGCCCCGGACTTCGTAAAGATGTAAAAATCCTCCCGGAAACCGCGTATGGCTTCGCCAATCAGTTTCTCGCTTACGGTATATCCCCGCGCCGTATCGATGACGTTGGCTCCCCATTTTCGCATTTCAAGGATGATCGCCCGCGTCGTTTCCGCGTCGATCCTTTGCAGGGGGATCCCGCCAAGTCCGATTTCGTGGACGAGCAAGCCTGTCTTTCCCAGTTTACGCATCTTTTCCTCGGAAAGGGTTCTGGAACAGCGGAACATAGGTCAGGCGGTTGTTGATGCGTTCCGAAGAAAACAGGATGACTTCCCGTACCATGGTTTTAAGGCGTACCGGCTCGTCCGTTCTGTGGTTGCATTGCCTGATCAACGTGATGTGGGGATAAAACGGGCGGTCGTCCGTCCTGATGTCCCGTCCGGCCACCGCCAGGCGCACCTTTTCCTGAAGTTCCATCAGTTCCGGTTCGCGGGCGGCTTCGAGGACGATCATGTCCCGCAGGTTCTTAAGTTTATTGATATGGATGTCAAAGCGCGGATATTCGATTTGTCTGAGCGCCACTTTGACCGCGCTTACCGCGGCTTCGTCAAGTTCGCCCAGGAAAAGCAGGGTCATATGGATGTTATCGGGAAACGTGTAATTGCCCGGAAGCGAAAGGCTCCGGAAAGATTCCTGGATCTCAAGGATTTCCTTGAGGCAATCTTCCGGTTTGATGCCGATGAATATTCTCACTTCATCCTCCTTACCGCCAGCAAATACGGCGGATCGTTGATTTGATTGATGAATTCATATTTCAGGGCCTGATATCGCGTCTGCTCCAGTCCTGATAAATATTCAAGTAAAAGATTGCTCTCCCTTTTCCCCTCGGGATGACCGGGATAGACGACGATCACGCAGATTCCGCCGGGTAAGATGTTTTCAAGCACCGCCCGCACGGTTTTAAGCGTCGCTTCCGCTTTCGTCGTAATCGTCTTATCGCCGCCTGGAAGATAACCGAGGTTGAAAACCGCCGCTTTGAAACCTTCCTTCACATAATCGGGGAAGTTCTCGTGTGAGTCTTTTATTAACAGATAGTTTTCACGGCCGGCAAGCCGGGTGGCGGCGCGTTCCAGCGCCTCGGCCTGGATATCGAAACCGTAGACGAAGCGGGCGACTTGCGTCAGAAAAAGAATATCGTGGCCGTTTCCAACCGTCAAATCCAGGGCTACATCTTCCTTGGTCACATGTTCCTGAAGCAGCCTGTGGGAAAACTCGATTACTGATAGCATGGGAATCCCCCGCGCGTTTATTATTCCTTGTTGATATTATACCAGTTTATAGGCCAAATGTCCATGAACAAAAAACGCAGATAAAAACAAAACCAAGTCATTTATAAAAATGACTTGGTTTTGGGAAGGGGATGTTGTGAGTGATTACACTCACTAGTATATAGGGGATAAGTACGCCTCTCGGCGCAAGTATATTATACAAAACAAATTTTGGAAATGCAAGCGTTTTTGTAAATTAATTTAAATTTTTTTATGATTTTAAGTTATTTATTTAAACAAGACCCCTGGAAAAGGAAAACCAAGCCATGGGAATGGCTTGGCTTTAGGAAGGGGATGTTGTGAGTGATTACACTCACTGCTATATGTAGGGGATAAGTACGCCTCTCGGCGCAAGTATATTATACATTACCCCTTTTCTTAATGCAAGCATTTTGATTACTTTTTTTGTAAAAATTAATGGTTTGTCCGAAAAGGAAAACCAAGCCATCATAAATGGCTTGGTTTTTAGGAAGGGGATGTTGTGAGTAGTACACTCACTGCTATATGTAGGGGATAAGTACGCCTCTCGGCGCAAGTATATTATACAATACCCCCTTTTTTAATGCAAGCCTTTTGATCACTTTTTTGCATTTTGTTTCGAAAAAAAGCTTCTTTATGGTATAATTATTACAAGCAGATTAACTTGAGGATAGAAAGAGAAGAGAAGAAATGAGAAAAAGATTTGATTTGGCCATCCTTTTTGTTTTATTGTTTTTTTCCGGATGCCATAACGTCCCTCGCGACATCAATCAAATCGCCGATCTGATCGTCGAAGAGATCGTGCTGCCGGAGGAGGCATCGGAAAAACTTGATTTCAAATCCAGTTACCGCGTCAAGGGAATCGATGTCGAAGTACGATGGATTCCCGGCGACGAGGCAACTATCTCCGTGACAGGTGAAGTCACCA
The DNA here is from genome assembly GCA_002385575.1 of Caryophanales bacterium UBA3946. Taxonomy (GTDB): domain Bacteria; phylum Bacillota_I; class Bacilli_A; order ML615J-28; family CAG-698; genus UBA3946. The sequence goes on from DGDS01000019.1 coordinate 47,658, forward strand.
AGGGCCTTGCAACGCGGGAGGTCGACATTGAAATCGAGGTGATTCTCGATGACGACAGGGTCACCCGTTATCTGGGGAAGGTCATGGTACCGACGCTGACGGACCAGGAATTGCTTGATTATCTGAAAGCAACCCTGGACGTCCCGGAAGAAGCTGAGGATCACATCAGTTTCCCGGACCGCTGCGAGGTCGCCGGAACAGCGGCGACGCTTGCCTGGCATAGCGATAACGCCAACGCCATCTCCGATAACGGGACCATCAGATTCAGGGAATATGATCAATATGTGAATTTCCAGGTCGACGTCACGACGGAATACGGAACGCGCCGCCTTAACTGGGGCGAGATCAAAGTGCCCGGGCGCACCGCCGAAGAGCATATCGAGATCGTTGCCGATATGATCGTCATCCCGGAAACGATCAGCGCCGACCTGCCGCTGCCATCGATTTTGGAAAACGTCAGAATCAGTTGGGAATCGTCCGACGAGGGCGCTTTGAAAATCGATACCTTACAGAAAAAAGCCGTTTGGAAATTCAACGAATTCGACCGCGATGTCGTTTTAACGGCGTACTTCTTTTATGATACGACGGTCGTCGAAAAGGAATACCATGTCCGGGTGTTGACGATTCCGCCCGCGGAACGAATGGAAATGGCCTTCGATTCCGTCAGTTTGCCCGATATCGTCAAGTCGCGCCTGTCACTTTCCACCGAGTTTGCCTATGGGGTCACCGGGGAGTGGACGTCCGACAAACCTACCGTGATCAGCCCCGACGGAAACGTCACGCTCGTGGATACGGAGCAGACCGTCACCTTAACTTTAATACTACATTCAGGAAATGAGACTATGAGCAGAGAATACATCGTTACCACCGACACCATCGATAAAAACGAAAAATTCATCAATCTCCATTATCTCGTCGATTACGCCACGGATATCGACCTGCAAGATAACGCGTACTTAGTGCTTCAGGATGACCGGATCGTCCTGCAACCCGGAATCCTGGAAGGCGTTTACGAATCGCCGGTTTACCGCACGAACCCGTTCAAATCGCTCGTCGGTTCCTGGGCAGCCATCAGCAGCACGAAGGCCACGGTCGAACTCCGCGTCCGGGTCCGGGTTGAGGGAACCTGGAGTTCCTATCTGACGTACAGCCAGTTCGGTCTGGGTTTGAATAACGCGATGATCCCCAACCAGGCAGGCGGCGTGGCCAAAATGAGCCAGGACGAACTCATCGTCAATAACAACAAGAAAGCCGACGCCTTCCAGTACCAGGTCATCCTGAGAAGGAAAGCCGCGACCGACGAGTCGCCGAAACTGGCATTGGTAGCGGCCGCGCTTGAGATCGAGAATTATCAATACACAGTCGACATTTCCGGCCTTCCGGAGAAAGTCGATTACGACGTTCCCAAGCTCAATCAAAACGTCGTGCCCGTGATCGGAAATTCGATTTGCAGCCCGACATCATCAACGATGCTTCTGTTGTATAAAGGACATCAAATCGACGGAACCTATCCCCACCAAAACATCGCCCAGCTGTTTATGGACTACGGAAACAACATCTATGGCAACTGGGTTTACAACACCGTCGGCATGAGCGCCTTCGGCGAAAAGAGTTACGTCAAGCGGATCTACTCCTTTGAGGAACTGCAGTACCATCTGGTCAATGTCGGACCCGTCGCCCTCAGCATCAAGGGAAGCACGGGGCGTTATACCACCAACGGCCACCTGCTCGTCGTCAAGGGCTATGACATGAGCAACGGGAAACGGGTCGTGATCTGCAATGACCCCAACCTTCCCGAAGTGACATACGAATACGATCTCAACACATTCTTATCCTTCACCCGCAACGTGATCTACGTTGTCGAATAAAAAGATAAAAAAAACAGTCCCGGGGACGTCCCCGGGACTTTTCATTTTTATGCCTGACCGAACTGCAGATTATACATTTCGGCATATATTCCGTCTTTCGCCATCAATTCCTGATGATTACCGGATTCGACGATCCGGCCGTCAAGGATGACCAGGATGATGTCGGCGTTCTTGATCGTCTTCAGGCGATGGGCAATGATAAAGCTTGTCCGGCTTTTCACAAGCAAGCCGATGCTTTTTTGAATCTTCGCTTCCGTGCGCGTGTCGACGCTTGACGTCGCCTCGTCCAGAACAAGGATGGAAGGATTGCTGAGAATCGTCCGGGCGATCGAGATCAACTGCCGTTCGCCATGGGAGAAGTTGATTCCTCCTTCTTTGACGTGGGTGTTGTATTTCTGCGGCAACCGCTCGATGATCTCATGAACCTGCGCCAGTTTCGCCGCGGCCACGACCTCTTCGAAAGTCGCATCGGGCCGGCCGTATTTGATATTATCCAGAACCGTTCCTCGGAAGAGATACGTCGTCTGCAAGACTATCCCTACCTTAGAACGTAGGCTTTTCTTTGCGAAATCGTATATCGACTGACCGTCGATCAGGATATCGCCGGCGTTGATGTCATAATAACGGGCGAGCAGGTTGATGATCGTCGTTTTTCCGCTGCCCGTCGGACCGACGATCGCGATGGTTTCACCACTTTTAACCTTGAAATCAATATCCTTGAGCACCGTCTGTCCCGGCTCGTAGCCGAAATGGACATGCTTGAACTCGACGTCGCCTTTCACCTTTTCCAGTTCAAGATCGGGGTCGTCGGCGTACTCGCTTTCCTCGTCGATCAGTTTGAACACCCGGTAACCTCCGGCAATCGCCGCCTGCAGCAGATTATAGATCTGCGCGACGTTGCTGATCGGGCGGATGAGCATCCGCGCGAAATTGGTGATCGCCTGGATCTTTCCGACCGATACCGCATCATAAACAACATGGAGAACGGCACCGACGGTTATGATCAGGCTGTAAAGGATGTTGTCAAGCAGCCTGATGATCGGCATCATCAACCCGGAAAACAACCCGGCACGGTAACTGGATTTCTCCAGTTCCTTATTCGATTTATTGAACTTGGCAATCTGCGCCTTTTCCTGGTTGTAAAGTTTGACCACCTTCAGACCGGTGATGTTTTCCTGGACGATGCCGTTGACTTCCCCAAGTCTGATTTGTTGGTTGCGGAAGTGCTTGTATGCCCTGCTCGTGATGAAGATGATGATAAACAAGGCGACCGGCAGGATCGCGATCACGACTAGGGCGAGCTGCCAGCTCTCGACGAACATCGCGATCGTGGCACCGATCACGAAGATGACCGCCGTGATCATCTGCGGGATCACCTGGGAAAGAGCGTTGAAGATCGTATCGATATCGTTGGTCAGAACGCTCATGATGACCCCATGCGAATTTTTATCATAATACTTGATCGGCAGTTTCTGCAATTGCACGAACGCGTCGCGCCGGATGTCTTTCGCCACCTTGGTCGCGACCGTCGCCATCATGACGCGTTGGAGCCATGTGCCGACCGCCATCACGGCCGTCACGGCGACGATCCCGCCGACGATCAGGGCGATCGCGGCAAGATCGATATCCTGAACGTTGATATAATCGTCGATCAGGATTTCAATAGCAAACGGTAAGGCAAGGCTGAACAGGCTGTAAAGCAACAGGATAACCATGATGAACACAATGTTCCAGGCGTATCGCCGTAAATACCGCCAGACTCTGGCTATCACCCGACGCTGGATGCCCTTTTCCTTCGGCATCTCGTAAAACATGAATCTTCCGCGCGGTCCGCCGCGCCCGGGGCCCCTATTCATCGTTGCCTCCAAACTGCGAGTTATGGATCTCCCTGTATACCTCGCTTTTTTCCAATAGTTCGGAATGCGTCCCGTAACCGTCCAAATGACCGGAATTGTCCAGGACGATGATTTTATCGCAATTGCGGATCGAGGAGATCTTCTGGGCGATGATGATCGTCGTCCTTTTTTTCAATCCGAAAATATTGTCCTTGATCTTTGCTTCGCTCTTGGCGTCGACGGCGCTCGTTGAGTCGTCGAGGATCAGAATCCTTGGCTCGCGTACCATGGCACGGGCAAGCGAGAGCCTTTGTCTCTGGCCTCCCGACAGGTTGGTTCCGCCCTGCGTCACCGGACTGTCGAATCCGGCTTCCAGTTTGTCGATAAACTCATCAGCCACGGCAAGCCGGGCCGCCTCCCCCATCTCGTCGACATCGGCGTCTTCCTTTCCCTGCCTGATGTTGTCCCCGATCGTTCCGGAGAAAAGGATCGCCTCCTGCGTCACGTAAGAAATCTGCTCGCGGAGGAATTTCAAATCATATTCGCGGACATCGACGCCGTCGATGTAGATCGCGCCGCTGGTGACGTCATACAGCCGCGGTAAAAGCTGCACCAGCGTGGTTTTACCGCTTCCGGTCGAACCGATCACGCCGATGGTCGAACCGGGCTCGATGACGAAACTGATGTTCTGAAGCGTAAGACCGGCGTCTTCGCCGTTGGAACCGCCGTATCCGAAGGAAACGTCGCGGTACTCGATCCGTCCTTTCAATCCGTCGACGACGACCGGATCGTCAGTATTTTTAATATGTGCCGCCGTGTTCAGGACTCGTTGGATTCTTTGCGCGCTGATGGCGCCCCGGGAAATCTGAATGGCGATCATCGAAAGCATCATCAATGACATGATGATCTGCTGGAGATAGGAAATGTAGGCGGAAATCGTCCCGACCAATTCAAGCCGGGCGTTGCCCGTCAGAACCGACGCCAGATATCCGGCAAACAACAACACCGCGCTGATGCCGATGTTGCTGATGAGAGTGATGAGCGGATCCATGCTGGCCATATGCCGGAAGGCGCTGATGGTGGTGTCGCTGAACCTTTCGTTGATCTTGTCAAACGCCGCTATCTCCTGTGCTTCGGTTACAAACGCCTTGATTTCCCGCGCCCCGCTCACCGTCTCATTCAGTTTCGTGTTCAGATCGTCGAGCCTTTCCTGCATCGCCATGAAGTATTGGCTTCCACGCCTCAGGATCATGATGATGCAGAAGGTAAGGATCGGAACGATGATGAGGATGATGAAAAACAAGCGCTGGTTCACCAGGTACGCCATCACGATCGCCCCGATCAACGTCAGGGGACTGCGCAGGATGGCGCGGAAACTCATCAAGATGATTTGTTGGAGCTGGGCGGTATCGTTGCTCACGACCGTAAGCAGCGTCCCCGTCGTGATCTCGTCGATATTGGAAAAAGACAATTCCTGAATTTTCGCGAACAGATCGCCGCGCAACTCCGCCGCGATCCGCGTCGCGACCTTCTGGGCAAGGACATTGTTGACGATCATCACGACGACGGCGGCGACGGCAATGCCGACGGCAAGCGCCCCAACCCGGTATACGTAATTCAGATCGGGGTTTTCGCTGTTGATCTCGTCAAAAATGTTTTTGGTAATTGAGGGAATGCCCAGGGCGATCAGTACGTCAAGAATCAAAAAGAGGATCGCCAGGAGCGAAAAAACAATATGCTTTTTCTGATAAATCCGCAAATAAATCTTAAAAAGGTCCTTCATGCTCTACCTCAATTTATAGTCGCTTCTTTAATAACATCATTGACCGGCATCGCGACCATAACTATCAATACGATATCCGGTTTTTTCTATTTCACATTGGATGTGAACTTGTAAACACGGGTTTCCCCGTTATATGTTACTTTCGCTTCGTAATGAACGGTCCTGGCCGCGCCGATGATCCGGCCCGCATCGTCCAGATCCTTCGGGCTCAGCGAACGCCACTTAAAATCCACGGCTGAAAATTTCGTCTGTCCCAGATACTCGATTTTCACAAGGTCGAGGAATTCATCCCACCGGTTTGCTTCCCGCAGCACCTGCGGGCAGTTTTTTCGGCTGAAGTCGTAGTGCTGTTTTACCGCGTCAAGGCCCAGATCGTAATCGATCAACAGTTTCGCGGTCAGTTTCGCGGCGTTGCGCATGGCCCCGTTAAAGTCGATGCCCTGATATGAACAGATTTCGATGCCGATGCCGTATTCGTTGCCTTCCCTGGCGCCGGCATGCCAACCGACTTCGTCGATTCCAAGCTGCTGGTAAATTTCATGATCGTCGACGGTAAAATGCCAGGATGCTTCCCGCGTGGAATTATTGATCGAGCGACTCAGAAGCGGCGCCGTGGCTTTGGGGGAAGCCATCCCGGTATTGTGAATGACGACGTATTTCGTGGCGGTCCGGTTCCGTCCCGGCCGAATGTGCATGTTAGATGCGGGAACGATCGCTTCGATGATGTCCGGCGTTTTATTATTATATAACGGAAGATACCCGTCATTTACGGCCAATACCTTCTCATATCCCTTTTCGGATCCGTACAGGTAGAATTCGCCGGTCGCAATCTCCCTCCGGGTAATCAAACCAAGGTAGTCCTTGATTTCTTTCCAGAACCCTTCTTCCGCATCGGTGACGGCAGCGCTCCTTACCGCCTCCAGGCCCGGAGCAACTTTCGCCTTCACCGTGTCCGTGTAGAAGATGCTTAGGACGATGACCAGCAATAACAAAACAACCCTTCTTTTATCCACTTTCCCATTCCCCCATATCCATGAGTTATTTAGTATTATAACATAAAACGAAAAGTTTGAACAGCGGAAAAATATATCTATTAAAAAAAGCTCCTTGCGGAGCTTGGTTTGATTAATTCCATGACGGCGGTAACAACTTCGAACTATGAGTGTATTCCCGCGTCTCATTGTTATAGGTGACTTTGACCTTGTAGGTGACGGTCGTCTCGACGCCGGGATGATTGATGATGTAACCCCGGTCGTTCATGACGCTCTTGCTCAGCGACTCCCACTCGAACTTCACATCGGCAAACCTCGTCAGACCCATGTACTCGATGGAAACGAGGTTCAAAAACTCGTCCCACCGCTTGTTCGTGCGCATCACGCGCGGGCAGTCCTTCTGAGTGAAGTCGTAATGCTGCTTGACGTCGTTTAAGGTCAGGCCATACTTGGCCAGCAATTCCGCCGTGAGCTTGGCCGTCCTCTGCATGACGATCGTATAATCGGCCTCGGGATTAATGCAGGTCTCGATGCCGATTCCGTAACGGTTGCCGTCAGCTTCGCCGGCATGCCAGGCGACCTCCATGTCGGGAATGTGCTGATAGATCAAAGTGTCGTCGACCGTGTAATGCCAGGATGAGGAGGACCGATCGGTGTTCTTAATGAACTGGCTGTGCATCAATACGCCGGCGCCCGCGGTATTGTTAGCGGTGTCGTGGATGACGACGTATTTCCTGGTGTACGATTGTCCCGGCGACGGGCGGAATTTATGATCCGCCGGCAGCAGGTCCGGAGTCACGACCGATTTTTCCTGGATATAGAACGGGAGGTAACCGTAATTGTATTTATAGAAGGAGGCCGCCACCCCCGCCACAAGATACTTCTGCGTCTTGATTTCAGGCAAAAAGATCTCGCCCAGGAATGCTTCGATCGCTTCCCACTTGTCTGTAAACGTCCTCGCCGCAACTTCCGCCTTGAAAGTCAATATCGCCTGGTCCTTACCGGATACTACTTTGCAGGTCAGCGTCACCAATTCGTTTTTGTTGGGCAGGCTGATTTTGCCGGCGCTGGTGATGACTTCGGGTTTGTTGGAACTCCACTCAAGCGTCACCTTGAATTCCGCATCGTATACCGAAGGCAATTCCAGGTCGGAACCAATGAATTCGGGAATGTATTCCTGATCATAGATCCACGCTTCGACGATCTCGGCTTTATCGTAGATGCTCATGCCGACGGCCGTAAAGGTTTCATAATAGGTATGTTCCAGTCCCCGCTCCGGAAAAGATATGGTCAACACGATCTGGAAAACCGTGTCGTCCAGCGGCTGGATGTATTTGCCGGCGTTGGTGAAAACGGCCGTATTCGTTGAATGCCAGCTGATAACGGCGGTTGGGTAGGAGGTTTTTATCGTATCAAGTCTGATCGTTGCGTCCTTGACAATCCGGCGCCCCAGAGGTAACTGCTGATAAAAATTATTGTGGATGACGGAAAAAGCGTACCCGATGACCGTAATGTCAAGAACATCGGTCGCGACGTAATCCTTGTAACGGACTGTGATTTCCAGACCTACCTCGACGTCGAATTCCTTTTTATACGGAATGCCGGTATTGGTCAGAACTTCGGGGTCGTCCGATTCGTACTCGATCTCGACCTGATAATCCGGATGCGTGGTTGGAAAGGTCTTCGGCTCGTCGATTTCCGTGCCGATTTGCGTTTTGACCCAATCAAGAACGTATTCGGCGATATGCTCGTCCGCTATTCCGACGATCACTGTCAACTCCAGGTAATGCTCATCGGGATAATCTTCAAGATAAGCCCTGACTTCCGTCCGCCCGATCCCGACGGCCTTCAGCAGCCCGTTTTCGATCATGACGATGCTCTCGTCCGCGGATTCGAGCACGAGGGTTTGTTTTTTGTAATACGGGTGGATTTCGATATTCGGATCCAGTTCCTCGCCGACCATCATGTTATACTCGAAATATTCGGCGCTGATTGCCCAGGTCGGTTCCTCACCTTTGCATCCATAAAACATGAACAGTACTAGAAATAAAACGATGAATTTTAAACCTCTCACTGCTGTCTCCTCTCTATCTTTCTAGTTATGGCTTGCTTATAAATATTCTATTAAGTCTTTCACAGAATTTACGACCATGTCGGGTTGATGCGACGACTTCTCCAGCATCTGTAGATTCGTCTCCCCGCTTAACACAAGGACGGTGGCGATACCGGCGTTAATCCCAGCGGCGATATCGGTATACAAACGGTCGCCGATCAGAACCGTTTTTTCCGGCGTCGTCCCTACCTTCTCGATCAATAGGTCGATCATGTATCTGTTCGGTTTTCCGATATACAACGGTTCCTTTCCCGTCGCGACGGTAAGCATGTGGCAGATGCTACCGCAGTCGGGAATGTAACGCCCGTCTTTAATCGGGTATACCAGGTCGGGATTGGTCGCGATGAACTCGGCGCCATTATTAAGAAACATGCACGCCTTCTCCAGTTTTGCATAACAAAGTTCACGGTCAAAACCGACCAGCACGATATCGGGATCTTCCTCGGTCATTTCGACGCCATACCCGGCAAGTTCCGCGGCCAGCGCCTTCGTGCCCGCAAGATAGACCTTTTTCCCTTTCCGATTCCGCGCAAGAAAAAATCCGGCCGCCATGCCGGACGAAAAGATATTCTCCGGTTTGCACGGGATTCCCATATTCGTAAGTTTACGCAGATAGTCATCCTCGCTGATTGACGAATTATTGGAAAGGAAAACGTACTGCTTACCGTTGGCCGAGATTTTGTTTAAGAACTTCGCGGCGCCGTCAATCAACTCGTTTTCGATATATATGGTTCCGTCCATGTCCAAGAGAAACAATTCCATCGCTTTGAAATCAATCACAATATATCACCATTGGATATATTTTATCATAATCGCGTCATTATAACAAGGCAAAACGCCCTCCCGACAAACATTTCCTGAATTTGCCGAAGAGTGATATGTGAATTTTCATCACGAATAAATTAAAAATCGCAGTTTTGAACCGCGGTATCATTGAGGAAAATAATATTAGTTTGTTGGCTAGTGTGTGTAAATGAAAAAAGGGAGCCCCGCTCCTCTTTTTCCTGTCATGGTGGCTCGGGGCGGAATTGAACCGTCGACACAAGGATTTTCAGTCCTTTGCTCTACCAACTGAGCTACCGAGCCGAATGGCGGTCCCAACGGGACTTGAACCCGTGATCTCCAGTGTGACAGACTGGCATGTTAACCACTACACTATGGGACCTTATGGTTGCGGGGGTAGGATTTGAACCTACGACCTCCGGGTTATGAGCCCGACGAGCTACCAGCTGCTCTACCCCGCGGTGTGATTTTTTATTTAGTTTTCTGATGGCGGAGGAAGCAGGATTTGAACCCGCGCGCGCTGTGAACGCCTGTCGGTTTTCAAGACCGATCCCTTCAGCCAGACTTGGGTATTCCTCCGTAATGACGATTTCAACTGGTGGACCCGGCAGGACTCGAACCTGCGACCAACCGGTTATGAGCCGGTAGCTCTGACCAACTGAGCTACGGGTCCTCAACTGGTAGCGGTGGGGGGACTTGAACCCTCGACCTCACGGGTATGAACCGTACGCTCTAGCCAACTAAGCTACACCGCCGTAAAATTTCCTTAAATGGTGGATCCTAACGGATTCGAACCGTCGACCTCCTGCTTGCAAAACAGGCGCTCTCCCAGCTGAGCTAAGGACCCGTAACGCGCATCTTGGTGCCCAGGGCGGGAATCGAACCCGCACGGTATTATCTACCACAGGATTTTAAGTCCTGCGCGTCTACCTATTCCGCCACCCAGGCGTAATGGTGTCTCCGAGACGAATCGAACGTCCGACCCACTGATTAAAAGTCAGTTGCTCTACCGCCTGAGCTACGGAGACGACTATTCTCTGGTGCCGGCTGCAGGACTTGAACCCGCAACCTATTGATTACAAATCAATTGCTCTACCGGTTGAGCTAAGCCGGCTGTATAAACTGGTGGAGAATGACGGGCTCGAACCGCCGACCCTCTGCTTGTAAGGCAGATACTCTCCCAACTGAGCTAATTCTCCATAAAATATAATAGAAAGAAAGTTTGGCGAT
>DGDS01000026.1:0-568 GCA_002385575.1 Caryophanales bacterium UBA3946
GACATATTGGCGGCCGTACCCGAAAGGGGGTCCTGGAAGACGATGCCGATGTACTTGGCCCGCTCATGCTCCCGAAGGCGGGTGACGTCGATATCGTTAATGTATATATTCCCGGAATCCGGCAGGACGGCGCCGGAAATGATATTCAACAGCGTCGACTTCCCGCTCCCGTTTCCGCCGATCACGGTCACGAATTCGCCTTCGGCGATTGAAAGCGAAACGTTGTCAAGGGCGACGCGAACGTCTTCAGGATTCATATCCCGATTGAACACCTTGGTGACGTTCCTGATTTCAAGCATGGTTTTCCACTCCCTTGCGATAGCGCCCATTCGCGCGCAATTTTTTAAGCAACGGTAACGAGAGAATGAACGCGATCAAAATCGCCTGGAGCAATTTCAAATCGTTGGGGTCCAACCCCAGCTCGATCGCGATTCCAACCAGGATCTCGTAGACAATGGTCCCGAGGATGACGGCGATCAGCCAGTTCTTGAACGAACGCTTACCAAACAGGATTTCCCCAAGAATTATCGCCGCAAGCCCGATCACGATCGTCCCTTTCCCGACGTCC
>DGDS01000026.1:652-12931 GCA_002385575.1 Caryophanales bacterium UBA3946
GATCGTCCCTTTCCCGACGTCCATGTTGGCGCTGTTCGCGCTCTGGGCGTTCAACGCCCCGCACAGCGCGATCAGGGCGTTGGCGATCGCAAGTCCGAAAATGATCATGAGGTCGGTATTGATTCCTTGAGCGCGCGCCATTTTCTGATTCATCCCGGTGGCACGGATCGACATTCCTACTTCCGTCCCAAAAAACCAGTAAAGGGCGAAGAAAACGATCAGAACAACAAGCAGCGTCGTCAACGTGTCCGCGATAAAGACATCGCCAATCAGCCCACGTCCAAAGAAGAAAATCGTATTCGCATCGCCCAGATGGACCGCCGAGCGGCCGAGGATGCGGAGATTGATCGAATAAAGGGCAGTCATCGTGAGGATTCCCGAAAGGATCGCGGGAATCTTCAGTTTCGTGTGCAAAACTCCGGTCACGATCCCGGCGATAAATCCGCCCAAGACCGCAGCGATCGTCGCTAAAAACGGCGGTATGTCGGTGAGGATCAGGCTCGTGGCGATGGCGCCGCCCATCGTGATCGCCCCCTCGGCCGTCAGGTCCGCGAACTCCAGCACCCGGAAGGCGATGAAGATCCCAAGGGCAAGGAGCGACCAGATCAGCCCGATCTCAAGCGCATCTTTAACGATATTCCATATCTCATCCATTCCGACCGGCCCCTATTCGATAATCCGGTCGGCCCGTTCCAGAAGACTCTGGGGAATCGTGACGCCGATCTCCTCAAGTTGTTTTTTGTTGATAACGAGGTCGAATTCGCTCAGACCAATCGAGGGGATATCCTTCGGATGGACGTTGTCACGAAGGATGCGGACGGCCATTTCGGCCGTTACCCGGCCGAGACGGTAGTAGTTGATCCCATAGGTGATCGACCCGCCCGCTTCGACGATGTTCGGTTCGCCGACGATCGCCGGTATTCCTTTATCTTTCATCACATCTTTGACGATCCCCATCGCCGCGGCAATGGTATTGTCGGTAGGAATGTAGAGAGCGTCGACCCCGGATGCAAGTTGTCCCGCGACCTGTTGGAGGTCGTTCACGGATGTGATCGTCATGACCGTGACCGTCAGGCCGAGGTTTTCCGCCGCGGTCTTGGCAATGTTCGCCTGGATCTCGGAATTAGTCTCGCTCGCGGTATAGAGGATCCCAAGTTTCGTCGCGGCCGGCAGCAGTTCCTTGACGAGCGAAATCTGCGCGGCGACCGGATTCATGTCATTGGTCCCGGTGACGTTTCCGCCCGGTTGCTCGTTGCTTGCGATCAGTTTGGCATCGACAGGATCAGTGACTGCCGTGAAGAGGATCGGCGTGTCCTTCTTCCGCTTCTTCGCCTCGTTGATGACTTCGACCGCCGCTGGTGTGGCGATTGCGAGGATCAAATCGGATTTCCGGACGAGTTTCTTCGCCTGCAATTCCATTGTGTTGGCGTTCGTTTCCGGGTTATACACGGTGATTTTAATATTCTCGCCGTCGACGAAACCGGCTTCCGCCAATCCGTCGATAAATCCCTGGCGCGCTTCCGATAACGCGTTATGTTCCACGTACTGGAGAATTCCAATTTTAATTCGTCCATCGTCGCAACCGAAAAGAATCGCTAACAACAGCGGCATCAATAACAAAACAAACAGCTTCCTTAATTTCATGTTTTCCTCCTTGATTTAAAATAAAAATTGTGTCATTACCCGTGGGTAATAACACAATCGCGTTTTCTTACCGTTACCGTGTTATTACCGCACATCCTTTTGTGTCATGTAATAACACGATTTTAATTATGACTTATTACTTACTTCCGCAAGAAAAAGCCAAGAATCAAATCAGTGTTTTTTCATGACACCTTCTTGGAAAGTAGTAATAATAATAGTAACGATTCGCAAAAACCTTCGTCATAATTAAAACTCCAAATAAGTTTTGTTTATTATATCATCATAAATATGCCTTGGCAATAATAAATTGCAAAGAAAACGCTTACTAACCGACCAAAAGCCGGGAAAAATGTATGTAAACCGCTTTCATTCTTCCCCGAACAGTTCCAGCGCCCGTTTGTACAGCGGGTCGAACTCGCAGCCGCAGCTGCCGCACTCGGCGTCCGCCTGTTTCACCGCGGCAATCAATGCGTTTTTATCGCCGCGGCCGGAAAACCAGGCTTGGGCGGGAAGGGCGATCAGATCCCAACCCGACGCTGCGGACTTTTCCAGAATCGCCGTTAATTCTTCCATGTCCTTCTCCTTTCACTTTATATGAGCGAGATGATGAAAAGCGCCGTGAAGACGACGAAGGCCGCGAGGAATAACAAGACGACGATCCAGTCGTACTTCTTGTTGTCACGGATGCTCATCCAGATGAACCAGAACCCCAACAGCAGGAGCATGCCGACGACGGGAGTCCGCACTTCTTTCAGAAGTTTGTACATGCTCGACCACTCGGGGTATTCGCTTATCAAATGGTTAAAAAATATCCCCGCGCCGACCGCCAGCAAAAGGATCACCAGCCCGGCGATGAAATTTGGATTCCGCAGAAGTTTCATCACAAAATCCTTTCGTCGTTTAGTCATCCTTTATATTTTCTTCCCGATTCCCGTTTTTAAACCGCTTATTTCCCCACATCAGGAAGGTTAAGAACAAACTTATAAAAATCCGCCATCCGTCCATGCCGGAAGGAACTGATATCCGCGTTTTTCTCGTTGATCAGGTAATCCGTAAGCAAATACGTGGCGCAGCCAAGCGCGGCCGCCGCCATGTCTTCTTCGGCGTCGTTTCCGACCATCAGGCTTTCGGCAGGCGTGGCGTTAACTGTGGCAAGGATGTCCTCGTAATACTTCGGATTGGGCTTGCAATAACGGGAATTGTCGATCGTCGTCACGAGCAGAAAATCCTCCGGATCCAACCCCGCCCACCTGATCCTTTGGTAGGTTGCCAGCGGTGGAAATAATGGATTGGTCGCGAGGACTAATCGATATCCCTTGTCCTTAAGCAGATTGATGCACTTTTGCGCATACGGGGTCGGGAACGCGGCCGCCTTGGTCGCGGGAAAGTCCTCGCGGTAATAGTCGAGAAAGACTTCCTCAAGTTCCGCCCGCGTCGAACCGAGCAATGCCGGAAAGACGCGCCAGAAAACCTCCTCGTTGGTGGCGCGGCCATCGTTGGCGCGCATCGCCGTGATCCCCCGCCATAAGGCCGCAATAAAACGATCGCGTTCGTAACCGAGCGCAAGCATCCGTTTGCTCAGGCCGGCGAAATAAATCCTGATGAACTCATCCTCCCGCAGCGGCAGCAGCGAGCCGTCCAAATCAAATAAAATCGTATTCATGCTTCTACCCCCGATAAATCATTGTCTCTAATCTTATCATACTTCGGGCAAAAAGACAAGCAAACCGGCATGAATCTGGACTTTTTCCGTCGACATTTCCCGCGCCCGGCAATATGATATAGCGAAAGGAGTTGAGTGAATGTTCTTTTTTGACCCCTTCTTCTTCCCGGTCGTGATCTTTCCGGTAAGGTGTTGCGTCTGCTGCTGCCCGCGGCGCTGTCGCCGGCGCCGGTTTGATTGTGTCCAGCCTCAATAAAATTGAATAACCAAACCAATGTGAAAATAAGCCGCCTCGGCGCATGCGTCGGGGCGGCTGTTTTATGTTCTAATGATGTCAGTGTGTATCAGGTTTCTGCAAGCGCGGCCGGTAGCGGCGGAGCCGCAAGGCGTTTAAGACCACCGAGACCGAGGAAAACGACATCGCCAGCGCCGCGATCATGGGATTAAGAAGCGGTCCGCCGAAAGCATGGAGGATTCCCGCGGCGATCGGAATCCCGAGGATGTTGTAAAAGAACGCCCAGAAAAGGTTCTCCATGATCGTCCTTAGCGTCCGTGCGCTCAGTTCGATCGCGTTCACAACGTCGAGGAGGTCGTTCCGGACGAGGACGATTGCGGCGGACTCGACGGCGATGTCGGTCGCGCGACCGAAGGCGATGCCGATGTCGGCCTGGGCAAGCGCCGGAGCGTCATTAATCCCATCCCCGACCATCGCCACTTTTCGCCCTTCTGTTTGTAAATTCTTTACGATGTCCGTCTTCTCGTCAGGAAGGATCCCGGCATAGACTTCCTCGATGCCGACAAGGGCGGCGACGGCGTTGGCGGCGGCCGGATTATCGCCGGTGACCATGATCGGCTTGATTCCCATCATCTTCAGGCGGAATACCGATTCCGCGGCTTCAGGCCGGACGATGTCGCTAAGGACGATGAGACCGGCCAGCTGCCCGGAAACGCCCAGATATACGGCCGTCTTTCCTTCAACGGCGAACGCGCGCGCAAGCTCCACATCAATCTCGATGCCGGCGGATTGAAGCATCTTCTCGTTGCCGAGGACGATCTCCCGCTCCCCAAAGCGGCCGGAAACGCCGCGACCGGGATGGGCCTTGAAATCCGTCAGGGTCATGATCTCCATACCCTTGGCTTCCGCCTCAGCGACGATCGCCCGCGCGAGCGGGTGTTCCGATCCCTTTTCCGCCGCGGCTGAAAGCGCGAGCACCTCAGCTTCGTCAAATCCGGCAAAGGCGCGCACGGCCGTCACTTCCGGCCTTCCAAGCGTGAGCGTCCCGGTTTTATCGAAGAGAATGGCGTCAATCTTGCTTACCGCCTCGAGGACGGCCCCGCCCTTGATCAGGATGCCGTATTCGGCGCCTTTCCCCGTTCCGACCAGGATCGCGGTCGGTGTCGCCAACCCGAGGGCGCACGGACAAGCGATAACGAGCACGGATACGAACACGGTCATGGCAAGGGAAAACGGCCGGCCGGCGGAAAGCCAGATGATCGCCGCTGTAAGGGCGATGATCAACACGGTCGGAACGAAGTAAGCCGAGATTTTGTCCGCGATGCGCGCGATGTTCGCTTTCAAACCCTGCGCTTCGCGCACGAGCCTGATGATCCGGGCCAGGACGGTGTCTTTACCGACGGCGGTCGTTTTAATCCGCAGGAAGCCGTCGGTGTTGATCGTCGCGCCGATGACCTTCGCGCCCGGTCCTTTTTCGACGGGGATGCTCTCGCCGGTCACCATCGACTCGTCCACCCATGACTGCCCGCTTTGGACGACGCCGTCAACCGGGATCTTTTCTCCCGGTCGGACAGCGATCACATCGCCGATCTTGACTTCTTCGACTGGGATCGTTACTTCCTCGCCGGCGCGGATCACGGTTGCCGTTTCCGGCGCCAGTTCCGCGAGCTTTCTGATCGCTGCCGAGGTCTTGCCCTTGCTTACCGCCTCCAGGTATTTGCCGAGGAGGATGAGCGTGATGATGACCCCAGCCGATTCGAAATACAGTTCATGCACCAGATGGGCAGCGCCGCGGTAGATCATGATCACGCCGTAAAGGCCATGGAAAAAGGCGGCGGTGGTGCCCAGGGCGATCAGGGAATCCATGTTCGGGCGGCCGCGGAACAGGTTCCAGAAGCCGACGGTGTAAAACCTATAACCGACGACGATCACCGGCACCGTAAGCAACAGTTGCACCAAGGCAAAGACCCACGGCGTGAACAGGGCGACGAACGGGATTCCCAGCATGTTTCCCATGGAAAGTACAAACAAGGGGATGGCCGCGACCGCCGCGGCTATCAACCTTCGTCCGGCCGCCTTCGCTTCCCCGGAATCGTCATCAGCCTGCTCCGGATCCGCGGGGGATGCCTTGTATCCGGCCTTCTTGATCGCGGCGGTGATCGTAGCGATATCGGTTTGCTTAGGGTGATAGGCGACCTTCGCCTCGCTGGTAAGCAGGTTTACTTCGGCAGAATCAACCCCGTCCAGCTTTTCGACGGCGCGGCTGACCGCCGTGACGCAGGCGGCGCAGGTCATGCCCTTGACCGCAAGCCTCACAATTGTTGGTTTTGTATCATTAATCGCGTTTTTGTTTGCTTCGTTCTGGTTGATCACGGTTGTTTTCATCCTTTTTTATGATGTATCCCATTTATCCCGTATATATTATTCACTCTCGTCCTGATTATATTATAAACTAATCTCCGTAAACGTCAATCCTTTTGCTTACAGGCAAGTTCTCGCTAAACCCTGACAATATCGCGGCGTCGTCATAATATAAGATGAAAGGAGGTTTCTTATGCATCGCTATATTTACAATTATCAGGGCGAAGCGCTTCCGGACTCCCGCTTCCACCGGCCCGCAACCATAATCAAAGATTACGGAAAGATACCGTTCGTCGCCGACATCGAAGATTTGACGAAAAGGAATAACACTTTTCGTACGGCGGTCTGGACGGGCAATTTCCTGCAGATGACGCTGATGAGCATCGGCGTCGGCGAGGACATCGGCTGGGAGATGCATCCCGACGTCGACCAGTTCATCCGTATCGAGCAAGGCAGGGGCGTCATTGCCATGGGCAAGGCGAGGGGCGCGGTTGATTTTCAGGAAAACGTCGAAGACGACGACGCGATCATCATTCCCGCGGGGATGTGGCACAACCTTACCAATACCGGGCGCGAACCGCTGAAACTGTATTCCATTTACGCCCCGCCCAACCATCCCTTTGGTACCGTGCACCGGACGAAAAGCGACGCGCTTACGGAACATGACCGTTATTCGCTGTGGAAATGGAATAATGCAAAATAAAAAAATAAGCCGAATGGCTTATTTTTTTCGCTTTATTTTGACCAGATGATCAACGGCACTTCCATTTCCCCGGGCAGCAGACCGCCGTGGTTGCCGAGATAGGGAGCCGCCTGACCGTGAAGAAGGAACGCGGCGCCGTCCGCGGGCACGGCAATAAAGTCGCCGAGGAAATCGCGACCCTTATCCTTCATCGTCGGGCCGAAAACTCCGGAAGCGATCAGTTCATCCGCCCGATACAAGGCGCAATCCGGATAGGCGGAATGGAAGTATTCCCGGAATTCTTCCGCTTGTCCCGGTTTGATGGCGAAGGATGTGGCCCGGCCTTCCAGCGAAAGCGGGCGGGAAAGAAATCCCATAAGTTTCTGGTCCTGATACAACTCGATATGCCTCGTAATATCGATCTGGCCGTGATCGGCGGTAATGACGAGCAACGTGTCGTCGCCAGCCTTACTTGCGAAATCTGCTGTCCGGTCGTTGATCTCCCTGATAATTTTCGCGGCGGTAACCGAACCAACTCCGTAGCGATGCATCGTCGTGTCCGGTTCGGGAGCATAGGCGAAGACGAGTTTGCGTTCCGGCGCCTGACAAAGCGCGCTGATGCATGTAAACATCTCCTCAAGGCCGTCGTAAAGAATGTGGTTTTTGCTATGGCCGCGGTCGACGATTTCCGGGAACACGGTATAGACAGAGATATATGCGCTATTAGCGTGGTTATAAAAGCATTCGTAAGGAATGGCGGATTCGATCAGCCCGGCGGGAGCAGGTTCGTCCCGTCCCGACATTTTCTTGATGAACACATCGACCGGGGCGGCGATTTCGGAAAAATACAGGCTCCACCCCAGCCAGCAATGCTCGCCCGGATAGGAAAGGCTCATCAGCGTGGCGGTGGCGTTCGTCGTCGTCGACGGAAAAACGCTCGTGATCCTGCTCCGGACATTTTGTAAGAGGAAATCGGCGCGGTCCAGATGGCGTTTGAGGACATGGTAACCCAATGCGTCGAAGACGATCAGCACGACGTTTTTGTAAGCCTTCTTGTTCAAAGCAGCAGAAAGGAGTTTCAACCGCGGATAAGGGGTATCCATGCCCAAATAGGCGGACAGCGACGCCGAGACATTGATGATGTTATTATGATAATCAGGGAAGATGTTCATATTGTCCTCCTTATTCCGCCGCGGCCATCGCCGCTTTCACGGCGCGTTTCCACCCCGCAAGCAACTTTTCCCGGTCCGCTTCTTCCATCGCCGGCAAAAACTCGCGTTCGATGCCGACATTGCGCCGGATGTCCTCGATGTCGCACCAGTATCCCGAATTCAATCCCGCCAGATACGCGGCCCCAAGGGCCGTGACCTCGCTTCGTTTCGGACGAACCACCCTTACGTCCAGGATATCGGCCTGGAACTGCATGAGGAAGTCGTTGACGCAGGCGCCGCCGTCGACAGCGAGACATGATATCTTCCGACCCAGGTCTTCTTCCATCGCCCGGAAGATGTCGTGGACCTGGTAAGCGATCGATTCGAGCGCCGCCCGGATCAGATGCTCGCGCTTCGTGGCGCGAGTGATGCCGGTGATCGTGCCGCGGACCTGCGGTTGCCAATAAGGAGCGCCCAGGCCGACGAAGGCCGGGACGACGTAGACGCCGCCGTTATCGGCAACGGCGCGTGCATGCTGTTCCGTTTCCGCCGATTCGCGGATCATGCGCAGCCCGTCCCGCAGCCATTTGATCACTGCTCCGCCGATGAAGACGCTGCCTTCAAGAACGTACTGGGGTTTTTCGTCGACGCCGGCGGCCAGGGAAGTAATCAGTCCGTTTTTCGAGGCGACCGCCTCGTTGCCGGTGTTCATCAGGAGGAAGCAGCCGGTGCCGTAGGTGTTTTTGACCGTTCCCTTTTCCGTGCACAACTGGCCGAACAGCGCCGCCTGCTGGTCGCCGGCGACTCCGCATACCGGGATCCGATAGCCGATGATCGCCGGATCGGTGTATCCGTAAAGGTAACTCGAGGGATGGACGGAAGGAAGCATCGCGCGCGGAATGTTGAAAAGCGCAAGCAGTTCGTCGTCCCAGTCGAGGGTATGGATGTTAAAAAGCATCGTCCGGGAAGCGTTCGAATAGTCGGTCGCGAAGATCTCCCCGCCGGATAACACCCATAAGAGATAGGTGTCGACGGTCCCGAAGAGCAGTTTTCCGGACTCCGCCTTTTCCCTTGCGCCCGAAACGTTGTCGAGAATCCAGCTGATCTTCGTGGCGCTGAAATAGGCGTCGATAATCAGTCCGGTTTTTTGGTAGATTAAATCGCTCAAACCGTCCTTCTTCAACTGCTCGCAATACCCGGCCGTGCGCCGGCATTGCCAGACGATGGCGTTATAGACCGGCTTGCCGGTATCCTTGTCCCAGACGATCGTCGTTTCGCGCTGGTTGGTGATGCCGAGGGCCTTGATTTGCTTGCCGGTGATGTTCGCCCGGACGAGCGCCTCGCCGATGACGCCGACCTGGCTGCCAAGGATGTCGGTCGGGTCGTGTTCCACCCAGCCGTTATGCGGATAGATCTGCCGGAATTCCTGCTGGGCGCTGCCGACGATGTTGCCGTGGCGGTCGAAGATGATCGCCCGGGAACTGGTCGTACCCTGATCTAGTGCCAAAACGTATTCCATGTCCTTGCTCCTTTTGCATTTGCGATTACCTTTATATGATACCAGATAATCACGCCAAAGTCCAGAGGCGGCAGGTATGCAAATAAAAAACAACCGCGCACGGTTGTTTTTTAAAGCCTGTTATCGAGGATGAGCAGGAAGTGTTCTGATTCTCTGATCAGGTGGTCGGCCAAGAGCGGAACGATCACCGCCCTGATCTGGCACTCCAGAAGGCCTTCCGTACCCTGGATGTTGAAGGCACGGAAATCGGTGACCGCTTTTCGGTTTACGGCCAGTTGTCCGTCCATGCCGGGCGTGACCGAAAAACGGAGCATTTCGTTGAAACGCTGGGCGAAACCGTCGGCGACGGAAATCAGTTCTTCTTCCGTCGGGTCCAAAAGCCCGCGGGCGAATTCGGCATGTTCCTTCATAATCCGGTTCCAGAAGGCGACGGCGTTGGCATCCGGCATAAGCGGTGTTCCCCTTTGTAAGTTTTCCAGATGGTCGAGAAACTCCAGCGCCTCACGGCGGATATGGTCGATCAACAACGGATAATTGAACGTGAACAAGCGACAGGCCAAAGCATCGTTTAGGATCCGCGACTTGTAACGGATGATGACCCGGGTGGCCGCGATCGCGTCGTTGTTTAGGCGGTTGACGCTTTCGGTCAGGTCGACGGAATCGGCGGCCTGGCGTTTGAACAGGCTCGCTTCCGCGGATGTGATTTCCGTGTTGAAGGAAAAATTCGTAAGCGAGGCGGTTTTCTGCTCAGCCGGAAGCGTATAAGGAGTTACCGCGTCGGGCAGGATGTCGATGCGCCCGGTGGCGAGCTTAACCGCCCGGGCCAGAAGTTCGCTGAAATACTGATGGATCCTTTCCCCTTCCGCGAACAGATCGGCGTTGACCGGCAGGAGCGCGGCGGCGATAAAAAAGGCGTGCTCCTTCATTATCCGCAAGAAAAACAAATTCAGCCTTAAAGACCTTTCCACATAACCTAATTGTCCTTCGATGGTGATTTCCTCCTCGGCTAATTATATGCATGGACAGCCCGGACAATGCCTATAAAAAAACCGCTCGCGTGCGAGCGGTTACTTATTCTTGACTTCAAGACGGGTCTTCCCGCCCATGTAGGGATGCAAGACCTTCGGGATGTTGACGCTTCCGTCGGGATTCAGGTGATTCTCAAGTAAGGCGATCAGCATCCGGGGCGGAGCAACGACGGTGTTGTTCAGGGTGTGGGCGAAATAGTTCCCGGCTTCGCCGCGGATCCTGATGCCGAGGCGGCGGGCCTGGGCGTCGCCAAGATTGGAGCAACTTCCGACCTCGAAGTATTTCTGCTGGCGCGGGCTCCACGCCTCGACGTCGACGCTTTTCACCTTCAGATCAGCAAGATCGCCGCTGCAGCACTCCAATACCCGGACTGGGATCTCAAGGCTCAGGAAGAAATCGACGGTGTTGCGATAGAGTTTTTCAAACCAGGCAGGGGAATCCTCCGGTTCGCAGACGACGATCATTTCCTGTTTTTCGAACTGGTGGATGCGGTAGATCCCGCGTTCCTCGATCCCGTGGGCGCCTTTTTCCTTCCGGAAACAAGGCGAATAACTCGTATAAGTGTAGGGAAGTTTGTCTTTCGCGAGGATCGTGTCGATGAACTTCCCGATCATCGAGTGCTCGCTCGTCCCGATCAGGTAAAGGTCTTCGCCTTCGATCTTATACATCATCGCGTCCATCTCCGCAAAACTCATCACACCGTTGACGACGCGGCCGCGGATCATAAACGGCGGAATGCAATAGGTGAAACCGCGGTCGATCATGAAGTCGCGGGCATAGATAAGGATCGCCGAATGGAGACGGGCAAAATCGCCGATGAGGTAATAAAAGCCGTTCCCGGAAACGCGCCGGGCGGCTTCGAGATCGATCCCGCCGAGGCGTTCGATGATGTCGACATGATAGGGGATGGGAAAATCGGGAACGCGCGGTTCAAGGAACCTTTCCCGTTCGACGTTCTCGCTGTCGTCGCGGCCGATCGGCACTGACGGGTCGATGATGTTGGGGATGACGAGCATGATCTCGTTGATCCGCGCCGAAAGCATCTTTTCTTCCTCGCCCAGCGCGGCGATTCCCTTATTGATTTCGCCGATTTCTGCCTTCAGCGCTTCCGCTTCCGCGCGCTTCCCCGCCCGCAACAGTCCACCGACTTGGTCGCTTTTTTCGTTGCGGGCGCGGCGGAGGTCGTCGCCTTTGCGCTTCACCTGACGCAAACGCTCGTCAAGGGCAATCACCTCATCAACCAAAGGCAGTTTTTCGTCCTGAAATTTCTTTTTGATGTTTTCCCGGATCAGATCCGGGTCGCTACGCAGTAATCTGATGTCGATCATGTGCTACCTCCTTAATAAAAAAACCCTTTCCGGGAAAAGGGAGGACAAGTCCAACCGGCAAACGAACTTCTTCCCGGCGCCGGTCGCGTTTGCCCGGCCAAATGTCGGTTGTTTTTATATATTATATAATTATTATGGGATTTTGTAAAGGGAATATGCAAAAAACCGGGCTTTCAAATAAAAAAAGAGATACTATAAGCATATAGTATCTTTTTTTACGACCAGGTGATCCGGCCGGCCGCTAATAATACGGGTACTGGTACGGGTAATACGGGGGGTAAAATACCGGGAACGGCCTTACTACCGGCGGGGGCGTCAACAAGGCCCCGGCCGCGAGCCCGGTCAGAAAAGGCAGCCCGAAGCCGAAACCCCGTCCAAAACCGAAACCGGGAAAAAAGCCGGCGCCGGGGCGGCCGAAGCCGGGCCTTCCAAAACCCGGCCTGCCAAAACCGGGTCTGCCGATACCGAGCCTTTCGTCATTATAATCATAGGCGTATGGCTGATACTGGTTCATTGTGTCCCTCCTTTGCGCGTGTTTACAATATAGGATATTAACACCAAGGCAAAAGCGTATGTTTGTTTGCCCGAAAATGCCTCCGGTCAAAAGGCAAACAAAAAGCCGGATGCGACGCAAAGGCGCATATCCGGCAGTTAAATCAAAGCACGC
>DGDS01000026.1:12983-14114 GCA_002385575.1 Caryophanales bacterium UBA3946
CAAATTCCTCTTTTTCTTATGTTCATAAATGCGATAAATGAGGACTCCGCCATTAAGCAAAAACATCATGACGATCCCAGCCCCGATTTTCGCCGAAGCGATCAATAACAGGATGAGCGCGATGATGATTGCGGCGGCGGAGACGATCGCCAGCACCAACTCCGCCTTTTTCTTTTTCCGGTAGCTTTCGATCTTCAGGTTCACAAACTCCAATACTCCGAGCGCGATATGGGCAAAAATCGATAAAAACGCCGTCCAGATGGCAAGGATGAGCACCATCCCCAAAACGCCCTCCGCGTCCAAACCAGTCAGCATCTTATAACCGGTGACTTTAACGGAAATCGTTCCGCTCCCCGGCCATGGCCAGACATCCCCCAGATTAGCCTCAAGCACGATGAATTTCAAAGCAAAAAACAATAATCCCAGAAAGGCCGCCCCGAAGGCGAAACAGGCGTTGAACACGTCCGTTTTCTTGCTGGGTGCCGCGGCCAGGGTTTCCGGACCCGTCTCGACATCTTCGAACAAATCGGTGACCCGCAGCTCCAAAGCGGCCGCGAGCTGCGGAAGGATGTTCATTTCGGGGTTGCCGCGGTTGGTTTCCCACTTGCTTACCGTCTTCACGCTGATATATAACTTGTCAGCGAGTTCTTGTTGCGTCATACCGAGTTCCTTCCGGCGCGACGCAATCTTGTTTCCCATTTTGATCATGATAAACCTCCTATGCAATATTATAATCGAATGCGATGGATAAAACAACCTATCTATCGGTTTACTCCATGTATGCGAAAAGTAGACATCGGCGCATGCCGGCCTATAATCCCAGTAAGGGGTTGGGAATTTGTGAAAATGGTTTCATTTTTTGTGTTTTTGTGGTGTCATAAAAGCGCAAAATACACAGTAAATGAATTGGAGAAGGCACATGAAGAAATTATTCGCCACACTTATTTCCATTCTGTTACTTTTCAGCATCAGTACCCAGGCTTACGTTTTGGTTGATCTGGAAAAAGCCAACGGGAGCGGTTATGTCACGTATCGGGGGACGAGCATCAGGGTCCAGATTCCCGATGTCTACGAGGAACAGGAAACCGACTTCCGCGGCGTCTGGATCTCGACGATGACCGGCGATATCGC
>DGDS01000021.1:0-18139 GCA_002385575.1 Caryophanales bacterium UBA3946
GATTATATCCCCTCGCCACCAAAAACATCTTGTTCTTCCCGGAAGGAAAATAATCTGAATATATATATTAATAATAATATAAAAAACAGGCGCCGGTTAAACCGGCGCCTTGTTTCGTTTACTTGCCAAGACAGAAATTAGCGAAAATCTCGTCGACTATCTCATCTGAGGACACCTCGCCCAGGATCTCGCTTAAATGCCGCCAGGCGATCGTCAAATCGATGTTGACGATGTCGACCGGCTGACCGTCCTCCAGACCGGACAGCGCATCCGCAAGCGCCTGCCGGACCTGTTTGAGTTTGGCGATCTGCCGGGCGTTGCCCAAATAGGTATAGTCGATTTCGGCGATGTCGGAAATCTGCAGCGTCTCCTTGATCTTCCGCTCCAACCTTTCGATGTCGGCGGGATTGAAAGCTGACATTAACAGGTAATCGTCAAACTGGCCAAGGTCGATCTTTGGTTCCAGATCGTTTTTGTTCACGACGATGATCCGGGCGGATTGGGAAGTCATCGCAAGGATTTCCTTGTCGGGTTCGGTCAGGGGAGCATTATAATCAAATACGAGGATGATCAGCGCGGCCGCCTCGATGACCTTTTTCGTTTTCTCGACCCCGATTTTTTCCACAACGTCCGTGGTGTACCTGATCCCGGCCGTGTCAATCAGGTTCAGAATGATTCCGCCGATATTGACCTGGCCTTCGACGATGTCGCGCGTCGTGCCGGGAATTTCCGTCACGATTGCCTTCTCCTCGCGCAATAACGCGTTCAACAGGCTTGATTTCCCCACGTTGGGCGGGCCGATGATGGCGGTCGTGACTCCTTCTCTAAGAATCGCCGAAGCCTGCGCCTTGCGCAGGATGTCGTCAATTCTTCCGGCAAGCTTTACTACTCGCTTAAGCAGCTCCGCCGCTGCGATCTCCTCGTCCTCATATTCCGGATAGTCGATATTGACTTCGATATGGGCGATAAGGTTAGTTAATTCTTTGCGAAAGGATTCAATCATCCGACGCACGTCGCCGCGCAACCCGTGATTAGCCATTTTCAGGCTCGCCGCCGTCTTCGCCTCGATGACGTCACAAACTGCCTCGGCCTGAGTCAAATCGATACGTCCGTTGAGGAAGGCCCTTTTCGTGAATTCTCCCGGTTCCGCGAGGCGGCATCCCCGCTCTAACATCAACTCGAGGATGCGGTTGGTGACATAAATCCCGCCGTGGGTCCCGATTTCGACGATGTCCTCGCGCGTGTAAGTTTTCGGCGCCCGAAAGACGCTTACCAACACCTCGTCGATCATCCCGTCTTCATCAAAGATATGCCCGTAGCATACCGTGTACGACGGAACCGCGGTCAAATCCCTGCCTTTGAAACAGCCGGCGGCGATTGCGATCGCCTCCGGGCCGCTCAGACGCACGATCGAAATCGCGCTCTTTCCCATAGCGGTTGCTACTGCCACGATCGTATCATCCATCATTCATTCCCCCAGGTAATACACGTTGTACCGGGGCACGCCGTCCTCGTATACAAGTTCACGATAATAGAAGATGTAAACGTTCCGGCTGGCGATCATGTCGTTCCCGGTGGTCGCGAGGTAATCATAATTGATGTTGATCCCGACCGACGCAGGCGCGCGGCTGACGAGGTCGGTGCAATAAAAGGAACGGCTGCGATTGAACAGGAAGGTATAATTATAGGGATAGCCGATCTTAGACATGGCGTAATCGATGATCGCGTCGCGTTGTTCCTCGGTCGTGCCCTTGAGCCTGAGCCCGACGACGTTCGGAGTGTCTTCGTCGACCGCATACCAAAGGCTACGTGAGATCATGACGACATTGTCCTCAGGCGCTTCGTTGTTTCCCAAAACCTCGATAACGTAGGCGCCCGCATCGTCGATGTTGATCGTGGCATGGCCGATATAGAAGTATTTCGAAAGCGGCGCCACGATCCAGGAAAGGGTGGAGTTGTCACGCATCGGGTTACGGGTGGTGATGAAGATATCAGCCTTCGCCCCCAGCTGCTTCCGTTCGAAATCGATGACGTTGCGCGAGACATCCTCGTAATCGTGCTTTTTCGGCACCAGATAGAAGTAGGTGTTGGTGTTGGCGACGTAAAACTGCTCGATGCCGCGGCTTTTGAATTCGGCGATTTTGTTCTGCACGATGAAATACTCCGTTATCCCGTTAAGCAGGAAAACGATGGTCAGGGCGAGAACGACCGTCAGTATTCTTCTGGTAACAAGCAAAAACCGATACATGCTGTCATCACCTTTCTTTTATATTATAAATACCTTTCCGGCTTTTATCAAGTTTAATATTAATTTTGTTTCCTTCTTCCAGCCTTTGTGATATAATAGGAAAAAAGGGAGGTAACCGATGACCGAAAACGCTCTGACGGAATTGATCGCGAATGCCGATGCCCACCTATCCCGCTTTGGCCTGACCAGAGATTTCGCGCGGGACTTCATCTACAATTCCCTGTCTTTTGAAAACGATAAGCTTACCCCGGGGGAAGTCGAAAAAATCATCCAGGGAAAACCCGCTTCCGGGAGGAAGGACGTCGTCATTCGCAACCACTTCGCGGCATTGATTTACACTTTGTCGTTAATTAAAAAGGATGCTTGCCTGGACGAAAACGCGATTAAGGACATTCACGAGTTGCTGATGCAGGACTTAGGTGTCGGCGGTCTTTACCGGAACGTCGATATTTCCATCAAAGGGTCGAACCACACCCCTCCCAGTTACGTGAAGGTTTACGACCGGATGAAAAAATACGTCAATGAAATCAACGGCCATTATCAGGACGTCTACGAACTGGTCGCCTACAGCCATTTGCAGCTGGCTAAGATCCACCCGTTCCTGGACGGGAACGGACGCCTGTCGCGCCTGGTGCTGCTGTATTTCCTCGTGAAGAACGATCTCAACCCCGTATTTATCCCGCGTCAGGACAAAGACAAGTATTTCGCCCTCGTGGAAGAGTTCAAGGTGAACAAGAACATCAAACCTTTCATCGAGTACCTAAAAGAATTGTCGCGAGCCTCCCGATGAGGTAAGGTATAAAAAAAACTGTGTCAACCGACACAGTTTTTTATTACCTTTTCGGTTCGATGACCAGGTTCCGGTGTGGTTCGTCCCCCACCGAATAGGTCTTAACGTCTTTCCAGTTTGACAGTTTTTTGTGGATGATTTTCCGTTCATAAGCGTTAAGGTTGTTCAACTGGATCTTTTGCTTGGTCCGCGCGACCTGCTTGCCGTACTGCACGGCCATCCGTTCCAGAGTCTGTTCGCGTCTTTTTTTGTATCCGCCGACGTCGACGGTCACGGTTTTCGCCTCTTCGGCGGAATAGTAGTTGTTCACGACGATCGATACGAGCAGTTGCAATGAAGTGAGATTACGGGCATTCTTGCCGATGAGGTAGCCGTTGAAATCACCGGCGTCGATGTTATATGAAACGTGATCGCCGCGCACCTTTTTTTCAATGAACCCTTTGGCGCCATTGTTCTCAAGGATCGTCTGCAGGTACTCTTTTCCTTTATCGGTGCCGTCAACCACAACGGTCGCTTCCACCATGATGCTGCGACCAAGTCCCAGAAAGCCTTTCTTTTCCTCAAGGATCTTGAAATCGAAATCTGATTCTTTCAGCCCGAATTCTTTAACGGCTAATTCCTTAGCCTCTTCCATTGTCCGAGTTTGATAAACTTTGCTTTTCATTTTTATATCCTTTTCATAAGTTTTTCTTTGCGTTTTCTACTGAGTAAGTGGCCGATGTATGCTTGAAGCGTGGAATAGATGTTACCTACCAACCAGTATAAACCCAAAGCGGCCGCGCTTTGGTAAACAAAGATGACCATCATGATCGTCATGAAGTAAATCATGAATTTCATCATCGTTTCGGTCTGCTTCTGCATCGGATCCGCCTGCTTCTGCCGGTAGGCCGGAACGTCGGCTTGCGCTTCCTGTTTTATTTTTTTCTGCCGGCGGGTGGCGAGGATGTGGCTGATGATCTGGGTGACTCCGACCAGGAGGGCGAGGATGACGATGCCCCACCACTGGTAAGACCACAATTCGCCGCGTGCGGAGAACAAATCGATGCCGAAGAATTTGCCGTTCATGAAACTGAAGTCGTATTTAAACTCGGCTCCACGGGTAAGGGGAATTCTTTGCAATGTCTGGAAGAAAGCCAGGAAAATCGGCAGCTGCAAAAACGGTAGCAGGCATCCGCCGAGACCGATGCCGTATTTTTTATACAATTGCATCATTTCCATTTGTTTGCGCTGCTGGTTGATCGGGTCGTCCTTGCCGGCGTATTTCTCCTCGATCTTCCGCAGGTGGGGACTCATGAGTTCGAATTTCAATGACATATCGTTGGTTTTCGCGTAGATCGGCCAGGCCAGGGTTCTGACGATGATGGTCGCAAATACAATTGTCAAACTGTAGTATTGAAAAGCGACCGTCTTGCCGAGACCGTACATCAGAAGCGCCATCGGCAACACCAGGACGTCCCAGAAAAACTTCTTGAATCCATCGATCGGTTCGTAATTTATTCCGCCGCCTCTGCAACTCGTAAGGACCAGCGCCAACACCACTAATAAACCGAGATACAGGTATTTTCTCTTTTCTCTCATTTTTTCTCCTTGTTGATTCTCTTAATTAGCTTCAGCAATCGTTCCTTTTTTTCCGCGAACCTGATTTCGCGCGCCGCCTGCTTGGCGACGACCAAAACCTTCGTCCCCGCCAGCAAGGAAAGTACGGGGCGCAGGATCTCCCTGATTACCCGCTTCTCGTAGTTTTTCGCGACGGCGGTTTTGATCTTCTTGGAAACGGACACGGCGACCTGCGGGAGCGCATCTTCTTTGAACTCATAATAGACGGTATAATAATGATCGCCGACGCTCCGTCGCGCCTTAATCAGTTTTTCAATTTCCTTGCTCTTTTTCAAACAGTATTTCCGATTCATAATGCTCCCTCATAGACAAAAAAAGGACCGATATTCATGAATAAGTGCTTTGCGGGTCCGGATCTTGGATTAAGCGCTTAATTGATAACGGCCCTTCTGCCGCCTGCGACTCAAAACTCTCCTGCCGCCGACGGTTTTCATGCGGGCTCGGAAACCATGATCTTTGCTGCGTTTGCGTTTGTTCGGCTGATAAGTCCTTTTCACGCGCGCCACCTCCTATGATACGTATTTTTTAATCTTTTATATTATATACTAACAGGGCGGTAACGTCAAGTTTTTTTCTGTCTTGTTGTTTAATTACGAAAGCTTGATCCGATACAAAGCTTCCGTTTTTGCCTCTTCCTGCCATAAAACCGCCCTTATGTAAAGGTAGGAGAAGCCAAAACCGCGGTCGGCCGGAAGATCCGGATACTCCAGTCTATCCCCGCCGAAGCCATATACACCGAAAAACGGATAGATACCGTAGTCGGAAGTCGCCAGCCACGCCTGCAAATCCAAATGCTTCCGTTCCTGACCTTCTAGCTCAACTGTTATGGTAAAAAAGTATTGATCGTCTTCTGTTTCGTAATCGACGACCACCCGGAACGCATCGTCCGGCCATTCGTCTCCGTAATCATCCAAAGCGGTTTCCGCATCAGTGCGCTCCAGGATAGGCTCGGAAAAAACATATTCCGTCGTTTCCTCTCCTACAATGTAACGGAATCGTCCGTAGATTTCCCTGAACCCGTTTCCGGGAACATTCTCCCCCGCCAATATGACCTGCGATACCGGCATGGCGAGAGGCTCGTCCGTTTTTCTGTACAAAGCATCCGCAAAACCGCGGTAATTGACCGCATATATTTCGCACGTGATGCTGGCGCCGCTTTCCTCCGCCTCCCCTGTCTTCATATAAATAGTATAACTGTTAACTTCCTGTTTATTCCCGGCATAATCCAAAACATGGTGAGGATGCCCGACGATGACGAAGTATGGGCTCGGCTCGTCGCGATACAGGACGTGCATACGAAAAAAATCCGCCGGGTTCCCGTTACACTCGATTAATAGTGCTGATATCAACGCGATCAGGAAGATATACGTTTTTTTCATGATATCCCTCTTTTCCATTATAACATCGTTGCTGATAATCCTCAAGGAAAAATTTCTGTTCCCAATGCCCCTGTAAAACAAAAAGGGCTTCGCGCCCTTTATGCCTCGAGCAGGTCGGCGACCGCTACTTTATAATAAAGCCAGCGGGTGTTTTGCTCGTTATCGGTATACGCCAGTTTCGCGTAGATATACTTCGCCTGGACGTATTTGTAAATCTCTGTCTCGATGCTCGGCGAGAAATCCCGCGTCGTTTTATAGTTATATAACCCGTTGAGCGGGAAGATTTTCCCGCCATCCGTCACGATCCATGTCTGCATGTTCAAATGGAAGGGTTCGGGGTTGTCCGGCAGCAGGTCGATCTTGAAATTGAAGTTCAGTTTCTCGCTGTCGAGATTTTTCAGCGTAAAAGTAAGCTGCAGGATGTCTTCCAAAGTGTTGTTCGACGTGAAGATCGAACTTTTCAACTCTTTTTTCTTGAGTTCGATAATGTTCTCAGCGACTTTCACCTGTTTGTTTTTCTCGTCGTTGTCATCATAGCGGACCTTCATGTATACTTCGGTAATCGCATCTTTCCCGATTTCAAGATTGTTCCCAACAAGGTTGTGAGTCACGATGCGGTAACTGGAGGTCGTAACGCTCCTTGTGGTTTCGTATATGTACCACGTTTTCCCTTCCTTATCAGCAACGCTGTAGAAATAATTTATTCTCGTCGGACGATAACTGCCGAAAGCATCGATGTAGGAGTATACCTTGTACTGGACACCCAACTCAACCTTCTTCTCATCATCGTTCTCGTCAATCGCGATGCCCTTGATCAAAACGAACGGGTTGATTTCCGCGTTCGCGCTTTCCGCCCCCGTGACGTAGTTAAGATTTTTCAAACCGACATGGTAGTCGGCAGGCGGAAAAGAAAGACTGGAAATTAAATATAGAATTGCCCCGTACAGGACAACGATTAAAAAAATGGCAAAAGCGTTTAATCGTTCGGGAAATTGAATGAATCCTTGCCATACTTCGCGTGTCTCTTGTTTGCTCATAGCTCTCGCCAACTGTTTAACAGTTCCTCCTATTTATTTTTGCCGTATATATTTTAACACATTTTCATTTTATTGCAAAAGGTTTTTTAAGTAAAAAGCGGTCCGCGGCACGGGACGGCCGGTTTTCAAATTTTCCACAGAGGAAAACAGATGGGAAAAGAATGAACATTTTGTCGGCTTTTTTTCCGATGTGGAAAAAAGGACAACTTTTTTTGCATATTTTCAATTTAGGTATTTATTATTATTCATTTTTATGTTATTATTTTAGTAAGGTTTAGGAGGAGTTTATGGAACAAGGAATGAACCTTTGGGAACAAACTCTTGACGTCCTGAAGCAAGATCTGG
This sequence comes from Caryophanales bacterium UBA3946, assembly GCA_002385575.1. Lineage (GTDB taxonomy): Bacteria > Bacillota_I > Bacilli_A > ML615J-28 > CAG-698 > UBA3946. The sequence continues at coordinate 7,417 of DGDS01000021.1, forward strand.
ATGAAACCGACTTTTCCGTCCTCTTTTCGGAAGCCAACAAGATTTATAAAGTAGAAGACAATTTCATCTATATCATCGTTCCCAACGCCCTGACAAAATTCCGAATAGAAAAATTCTATATCAACAAGTTGAACGAAATCGCGTCCTCCTTAAGCGGTTCTCTCGTCAAGTTCAAGTTCGTCCTGAAAGACGAAATCGAAGAACTTGAAAAACCATTGAACGCCGGCCGGGAAGATGTGAACAAGCGTCCTCTGCGCGCCGAATACACCTTCAACAACTTTGTTACCGGGGAAAGCAATCGCTTTGCCTTCCTTTCGGCGATGAAAGTCGCGGAAACGCCGGAATCGCTTTATAACCCGCTTTACATCTTCGGGGACGTCGGCCTCGGCAAAACCCACCTGATGATGGCCATCGGGAACTACATCCTCGACAACCGGCCGGAAACGAACGTCGTCTACACGAGCGCCCAGGAATTCGCCGAAGATTACTTCCTGGCGACTTCCACCCGCAAGGGGAAGGAAAACATCGAGCAGTTCTATCGCAAATACCGGGAAGCCGAGGTCCTGCTGGTGGACGACATCCAGTTCCTAGAAAACAAGCACGGCACCCAGGAAGAGTTCTTCAAGGTTTTCGAACATCTCCATGGAATTAATAAACAGATCGTCATCACCTCGGACCGTTCGGCGAACGAGCTAAAGAACATGATGGCGCGACTCAAATCGCGGTTCAACTGGGGACTTTCCGTCGATATCAAGGCCCCCGACAAGCCGTTGCGCCTGAACATCTTGAAACGGAAGCTCAGTTTCCTGATCGAGAACCCCAAGGATGTTCCCGTCGAGATCCTCGAGATCATCGCCGACCACTTCACGAGCAACATCCGTGATCTGGAGGGGGCGTTGCGCCGCTATGTCACTTATTGCGTGTCGCTCAACATTCCCTTTACCACGGAAAATCTCTATATCGCCTTGGAGCGACTGATTCCGGAAGGCGAGGAGGAAAGGAACATCAGCGGGAAGATCTTTGAAAACATCAAGCGGGAAGTCGCTGCCTACTATAAGATCTCGGTCGCTGATCTTGAATCGACCAGCCGGAAACAGCTTTTCGCCTATGCCCGTCAGATGGCCATATATATAATAAAGACGCACTATAATCCTTCGCTCAAATTACTTGGCGAGTTCTTCGGAAACCGCGACCACGCCACGATATCGCATTCCTATGATAAGATCCAAAACCTTTTAAAGACCAATTCCCTGGTGAAAAACGATTACGATATCTTGACGAAGAAGATTAAAAAGTAATGGTTTTCCACTTTTCCACCTTGTTAATAATAAAAATAAAAATATATAATATAAATAATTAAGGAGATCGATATGAAGATTTTGATTAATCGCGACTTGTTATTGTTTAACCTGACCAATATAAGCCGGGCCCTGTCGACGAAACCGCCGATGCCAATCCTGACCGGCGTGAAGATTGAAGCCCGGGGCGGCGCCTTGTACCTGACCGCATCGAACAACGAGATTTCCATTCAAACGGTCATCAAGAACAAGAAGCGCCTGCAAATCGAGGAAGACGGAACCGTCGTTGTGCCAGGGAAGTACTTTATCGAGATTGTGAAAAAAATCGAAGCGCGGGAAATGGATATCACGACTTTCGAGGACAACATCGTCAAGATTGTCGCGGACCGGAGCCTCTTTTCCCTCAACGCCTATGACAAGGATAATTACCCGATCATTTCTTTCAACGATTCCGAAGTGGCCATTGCCATGGACGTGCTGAACCTGAAGCAATTAATCAAGAAAACGACGTTTGCGGCCTCGCTTTCCGAGTCGCGGGTCATCCTTACCGGCATTTCCTTTACCACCGAAGGTCAGAAAATGGAGGTCGTCGCCACGGACAGCTACCGGTTGGCGAAAAAGTTCATGGTGTTCGAGAAGGAATATCCCAGCATCAGGGCCATCATCCCGAGCCGCAGCCTTGACGAACTCAACCGGATCATGGACGAAAGCGAAGAGAACGTCGAAATCCATTTCTCGCCGTTGAAAGTCCTGTTCAAATATAAGAACGTGCTGTTTCAAAGCCGTTTGATCGACGGGAAATACCCCGATACGAGCAACCTGATCCCGACCGATTTTCTTTTGAGTGTGAAATTCAACAAAAACGAGCTGATCGCCGCGATCGAACGAGCCTCGCTCTTCACCACCATCGATTCCACGAACATCGTGAAGATGAAGGTCAGCAGCGATAAGACCGTTGAAATATCCTCGACCAGCAACGAGATCGGCGCGGTCAAGGAAGAACTGATTCCTCTGGAGTGCTCAGAACCTTTGAATTTCGAGATCGCCTTCAGCGCCAAGTACTTCCTCGACGCGCTCCGCGTGTTCGATTCCAACGAGGTTTCGGTGCATTTCACCGGCGAAATCAAACCCTTCATCATTACCGGCTTCTATGACGTCAATCTGACCCAGCTCATCCTGCCGGTACGCATTTCCTGACAAAAGAAAAAAAACGGCTTATCGGCCGTTTTTTTTATGCCTTTTTTTATAAAGACAAATGTTTGAATATTTCCTTCAGATCATCCAGAAGGACGTCCCGCGCAGCCTGGTCATACGTGCTCGCAAGCTTTATCTCATCGTCAAAGGGGCTTATGCCCTCGCTTTGGAGGTTCTTGATGATCGATCTTTCCTGAAGCGCCGGCAGGACCACCGCGTTCGGCGTGAATTCCTGGGCCTGCTGTTCCAGTTTCTCAAGCGAGATCCGCGGCGCTCGCCGGTTACGGCTGTAACCGTTCGGAACGATGTACTTGATGCCCTCGATATCGATATCGTTATCAATGAAGTACTGGATCGTGTTGAAGAATCCGCCCAGCCCCAGGCTGTCCAGCCCGACCACGAGCAGGATGACATTGCTCATGTCAAGCAGGACCTCGGAAAGCCGGCTGCTTGACGGCGGGAAATCAATAAAAATATAATCGAAATAGTCGGAATACTCGTCCAGAACCTTTCTAAGCACTTTCTCCTGGGTTCTTTCCAAGGTCAGCTTCAACGATAACTTATCGGAATTGAGGGTCTTTATCAGATAGAGGTTTTCCCTTGCCTCGATGAGGATATCGCCCATGTCCTTGTGATTTGCCAGCAGGAACTCCAGGTAATTGTCATTGACGTCAAAGATTTTATTCTCGACGCCGAAGACCTTGAAGATGCTGTTTTGATCGTCGACGCTGATTATGAGCACCTTTTTACCGGATTTGGCGTAATAATGCGCCATGAAACCGAGAAAGGTGGTCTTTCCAACTCCGCCTTTTTTACAAAAAGTCGAGACTATCGGCATCAGAAGCCCTCCCTGTCAAGTTTTTCGATTACCGCTTCCTCAATGTATTGCGAGAAGACGATACCTCTCTTTATCGCGGCGATCTTCACTCTTTTCCTTAATTCCCGTTCCATGGTCGCCGTGTACTTGACCCGCACGGGCACGTCTTCTTCTTCAGCGGTAGTCGCCCTGACATCCATTGGATTTTCCCTTTTCTTGAAAGGAAAATTGTTTTTATTCACTTTTTCGGCCTCCTTTGTCCTATATATTATATTCTTTTATCGCGAAATGTCAATATATATGTAAATATGTATATAAACAAATACATAAAAACAAAAACATATATACTAACGCTTGGTTTACCGTTTCCGCCATGATAAGGGCATCAATTTAGCGTAAGGATATGAAAATTCTCAGTTGATGCGTAAACAGGTGGCTTGATGGGCTGATGAATCATAGCGGTATATATAATAAACTCCGCGGTAACAATGGTGCCTGGTCCTTGATCCATAGTCATGTACGTTATCATATTATACATTTGCGAATAATAATATGTCAATAAATATGTAAATATGTAAAAACATACCGGTCAAACAAGGGAAAATAATTTAAAGCGGTATTTATGGTAAACAATAAGTCAGTAATTAAGTAAATACATAAGATCAAAGCCATAAATACACACATAAGTACATCCGTATCCCCGTAAAACAGCATTTCGGTATTTCCGCATAGGAGGATATCAATAATTCGGTAAATATGTGCGAATTGTCAGGCAATTTTTATTCATACACATATAAACATAAATATGTATATACACATTAGCATAAATACACAATTAAATATATACAGATATATAATAAACCATATATACATAAATGCATATATACACATTAGATCATATATATAAATATGTATATATGTAATACCATATTGCCATATATACGCAATTCGGTAAATACGCTTGTATGGGGAGGGGGTAGTTCGGTTCCTCGACCGGATCGCCGCCTGGGGTGAAAGTCACCCCGAAAGCCTAAAACAGCATGTCCGACCGCCCTGTTTTCAGAAACCTCATTTCAGCACCCCGAAAACCGCCCGAAATTTCGCTTATAATCGATTTTTATATATTTCGAGTAACTTTACTAAGACCCCGGGGGTGAACATAAGATAAGCGATTTTTCCAAAACCAAGTTTTTGTGGGTAATTTTTGCTATAAAATGGCTGAAATTACCAACCATAAAAGTGTAAATACAGGAAAAAGTAAATACCTATATACATATATACATAAACACATAAAACCAACTTCCCGCCTAGCGTCTCAAAACGGCTTCGCCGGGTTCTCTTTTATTATACAGAAACAGCGGTATTAAATCAATAAGAAAATAAACGTAAAACCATTTATATGTATATAAGTAAATATGTATTTATTTATCGAAACTTTTGTTTTTAAAGCGCAATTTGCGATGAAATAAAAAAAAGCACTGGAAAAAAGCCTTGATTTATGATATAATAAACATAAGTTAAAGGGCCTTATTCGCCTTTATGAAAAACGATTGGGGAAACCATGAAAACAACGATAAACATCGACACCGCCTACATAAAACTAGGCCAATTTTTAAAATATGCGCGTATAACGGACGACGGAGCGGCCGCCAAGCGCTTCCTGGCCGAGAATCCGGTCCTGGTTGACGGCGTTCCGGAATCCCGGCGCGGCCGTAAACTCTATCCGGGGATGGAAATCACTGTCGCGGACGGCGTCTATGTGATAGGTAAATCATGAGTTTCCATATAAAAACGCTCCAGTTACATGATTTCCGCTGCCACCAAAACAAGCGACTGTCCTTCGGAGCGGGCGCGAACATCGTCGTCGGAAAAAACGCCTCCGGCAAGACGAGCGTCGTCGAGGCCATCTACTGCCTGGCGCTCGGGAAGTCGTTCAAGGCCGCTTCCAGCGCGGAAATGATCAGGAAAGGAGCGGAATACGCCGCCGCGCGGGCGGAAATCGCGAATCGGGACCGGGAAGACGTTTTGTTCGTATCGATCGGGGCGACCGGTAAAAAGATCGTCCTTAACAACAAGCCGGTTTCCCGTCTTAGCGAGTACCTCGGCTATTTCAAGGCGGTCGTTTTCAGCCCCGAGGATTACCGGTTGATCAAGGGAACACCGCTTGACCGGCGCAATTTCCTCGATGTCAACATCAGCCAGATGGCGCCTGAATACCTGGCGGCGCTGATCAGTTACCGGAAGGTCCTGAAACAGCGCAATGAGGTCTTGAAGGCGATGGCCGCTTCTTCTTCCCGCGGCGACGAGGACCTGCTCGACATCCTGTCCGCGCAGCTGGCGAAGGAAGGTCGGATCATCATAAACGGGCGAAAGAATTTCTTCGCCGGAATCAATCCGCTCTTTACGGAACGGGTGAAGCAAATCAGCGAGGGGAAGGAACGCGGGGAGATGTATTATATGGTTAACACCGAGGGCGATCGTCTCGAAGCGGCGTATTCACGCAAAAGAAATCTGGAACTAGCCGCGCAGACGACGCTGTTCGGTCCGCACCGCGACGACTTCGAAATGCGCCTTAACGGCGAGGTTGCCGCGGCGTTCGCTTCCCAGGGCCAGCAAAAGACCTTGTGCCTGGCCGCCAAACTGGCGCTGACCGATCTTTTGGACGTCGGCGGATCCCCGCTCGTCGTCATTCTCGACGATGTCTTCAGTGAACTGGATTCCGCCCGGCAGAACCAGATCCTTGGGGCGATTGACCACGGGCACCAGGTGTTCATCACCGCGACTTCGGTCGACGGCCTGGCGGAAGGCCTGCTCAAACGCGGCACCATCATCAATATCGAAGAGGAGGAATAGCAATTGAGAGAACAGAATTCCACGTATTCCGGAAGCGATATTCAAATTCTCGAAGGGCTTGAGGCCGTACGGAAGCGCCCGGGCATGTACATCGGTTCGACCGGACCGCGCGGTCTGCACCACCTCGTCTGGGAAATCGTCGACAACTCCATTGACGAGGCCCTGGCCGGGTATTGCGACCACATTGAGATCACGCTCCTGCCGGACGGCTACGTCCGCATCGCCGACAACGGCCGCGGGATCCCGGTGGAAACCCACCCGAAGACTGGTGAATCGGCGGCCGAGGCGGTATTCACCATCCTCCACGCCGGCGGTAAGTTCGGCGGATCGCCGTACAAGGTGTCGGGCGGTCTCCACGGCGTCGGCGCCAGCGTCGTCAACGCGTTGAGCGAGCACCTGATCGTCGAGATCAAAAGGAACGGGAAAGCGTACAAACAGGAATTCCGGCGCGGGGTAAGGCTGTACCCCCTGAAGGAAATCGGCACCGCCGATGACAGCGGGACGACGATCACCTTCAAACCCGATCCGGAAATCTTCACCGAGGAGACCGAGTTCGAGTACGAGACCCTGCGGACGCGCCTCCAGCAATGCGCCTTCCTGAACAAGAACCTGGCGATCACCTTTACCGACAAGCGTAATCCCGAGAACGAGAAAACCGTCCATTATTGTTATGAAGGCGGGATCAAGGAGTACGTTACCTACCTTAATAAAAAGAAAATCCCGATTCACAACGACATCATATACATCAGCGGCACGATGGACCAGATCGAAATCGAGGTCGCGATGCAGTATACCGAAGAATACACCAACAACATCTATTCCTTTATTAATAATATATATACGCCGGAAGGCGGCACGCACGAAGAAGGTTTCCGGAGCGCCCTGACCCGCGTCCTCAACAATTACGGCAAAGAAGCCAACCTCTTCCGCAAGGACGAGTCCTTTACCGGCGAGGACGTGCGCGAAGGACTGACTGCCATCATCAGCTGCCGGCATCCCAACCCGCAGTTCGACGGCCAGACCAAGGCGAAACTGGGAAACACGGAAGTGCGGCGGATCATGGGACAGATCTTCAGTGAGGGACTTGACACCTACCTGAAGGAGAACCCCACGCCGGCGAAAAACATCGTCGAAAAGGCATTGATGGCGTCCCGGGCGCGGGTCGCGGCCAAGAAGGCGCGCGAGGCGACCCGGCGCAAGAGTCCCTTCGATTCCCTGGGCTTTGCTTCGAAATTGGCCGACTGCCGATGCAAGGACCCGGCTTTGAGCGAACTGTTCATCGTTGAGGGCGAATCGGCCGGCGGCAGCGCCCGTCTGGGCCGGAGCAGCGAATTCCAGGCGATATTGCCGCTGCGCGGAAAGGTTTTGAACGTCGAGAAGGCCCGGATCGACAAGGTCCTGGGAAACAAGGAGATCATCACGATGATCCAAGCGCTTGGAACCGGCATCGGCGACGAGTTCAACGTCGATCTGGCGCGCTATTGGAAGATTATCATCATGACCGATGCCGACGTCGACGGCGCCCATATCCGGACGCTTCTGTTGACGTTCTTCTTCCGGTTCATGCGGCCGCTGATCGAAAGAGGATATATCTACATCGCGCAACCGCCGCTCTATAAGATCGCCACCGGGCGGAAGATCATCTATGCCTACAGTGACGCGGAGTTGCAGAGAATACTCGAAAGTTTCCCCAAGAACACCAGGCCGACCCTGCAAAGATACAAAGGGTTGGGCGAAATGAACCCGGATCAATTGTGGGAAACGACGATGGACCCGAAAAGGCGGACGCTGATCCAGGTTAACCTCAACGACGCCATCGAGGCTGACGCCGTCTTCAGCATGCTGATGGGCGACGACGTCAATCCGCGCCGTGAGTTCATCGAGGAGAACGCGGTGTTCGTGGAAAACCTGGACATCTAGGGAGGTCATTTTGTGGAAAAAGATTTGATAAACGTCGAACCAGAAGCGGAAGAGAAAGAGAAAGAGCAAGAAGAAATCGTCGCCGACGAGGAGGGTATCGCCCTTCCCGCGGAAACGGCAACGATCAAGGAAGTCGACATTTCCCGGGAAATGAAGACCTCTTTCCTCAATTACGCGATGAGCGTCATCGTTTCGCGGGCGATTCCGGACGTGCGGGACGGCATGAAGCCGGTCCACCGCCGGATCCTCTTTTCGATGAACGAACTCGGCATGCACAGCGACAAGCCCTTCAAGAAGTCCGCTCGCATCGTCGGCGAGGTCATGGGTAAGTTCCATCCCCATGGCGACAGCGCCATTTACGAATCGATGGTCCGGATGGCCCAGGATTTCAGCTACCGCTATCTGCTCGTCGAAGGGCACGGCAACTTCGGCTCGATCGACGGCGACGGCGCCGCGGCGATGCGTTACACCGAGGCGCGGCTGAGCAAGATCGCGATGGAGATCCTGAGGGACTTAAAGAAGGATACGGTCGATTACATCGATAATTACGACGGCTCGGAAAAGGAACCGGTCGTCCTCCCGTGCAAAATCCCCAACCTGCTGGTCAACGGGGCGACCGGGATCGCCGTCGGCATGGCGACGAGCATCCCGCCCCATAACCTCTCCGAGGTCATCGACGGCATCATCGCCCTCATCAACAATCCCGATATCTCGATCGAGGGACTGATGGCCTACATCAAGGGGCCGGATTTTCCAACCGGCGGACGCATAATGGGAATCAGCCAGGTCCGGAAGGCGTACCTGACCGGCACTGGCGCGATCACGATCCGGGCGAAACATGAAATCAAGGAACTTTCGAACGGTCGGCAGGAGATCGTCATTACCGAGATCCCCTACCAGGTGAATAAATCGCGCCTGATCGAGAAGATGGCCGAGACGATCAAGGCCAAGCTGATCGACGGGGTCACCAACCTGCAGGACGAGACCGACCGGAGCGGGTTAAAGATCGTGCTGGAACTGCGCCGGGACGCCAATCCCAACGTCATCCTCAACAACCTGTACAAGCATACGCAAATGCAGGCGACCTTCGGCATCAATCTGCTCGCGCTCGTCAAGGGCCAGCCGAAAGTTTTGAACCTGAAGGAAATGCTCGAGTGCTATCTCGAACACCAAGTCGAGGTTCTGACGCGGCGGATCACCTTCGACCTGAAACGGGCCGAGGACCGCAGCCATATCATCGAAGGGCTTCTGATCGCCCTCGACGACATCGACCGCATCATCCAGCTCATCAAGAACTCGAAAAACGGCGACGAAGCCAAGATCCAGCTGATCAACGAATATAATCTTACGGAAATCCAGGCTAAGGCGATCCTCGACATGCGTCTTGAGCGCCTCACCGGTCTTGAGACCGAGAAACTGCGGACGGAGATCGCCGAACTGCGGAAATTCATCAGCGAGTGCCACGAGATCCTGAAGAGCCACGACCGAAAACTGCAGATCATCGTCAAGGAACTCACGGAGATAAAGAACCTTTACGGCGACGAACGCCGCAGCGAGATTTCCCTGAGCGACGATCTGGACATCGAGGACGAGGACTTGATCCCGGTCGAGGACGTCATCATCACGATCACCAACCGCGGTTACGTGAAACGGATGACGGTTGATACCTACAAACCCCAGAACCGCGGCGGGAAGGGCATCACCGCGACGAAGATGGTCGAGGACGACTTTGTGGAGGAGATCCTCTACACCTCGAGCCACGACACGCTGCTCTTCTTCTCCAACTTCGGTAAGGTCTACCGCCTGCGCGCCTTCCAGATACCCTACGGCAGCCGAGCCGCGAAAGGCCTGCCGATCGTCAACCTGCTCTGTTTCGAGGAAAACGAGAAACTGGCCGCCGTGGTCAACATCAACCATGAGGAGACCACCGGTGAGGAATATCTCTTCTTCGTCACCCGCATGGGCATCGTTAAGAAGACGGAAATCTCCGCCTTTGCGAACATCCGCACCAATGGCATCAAGGCGATCGTGCTGAACGAAGGCGACGAATTGTTCAAGGTGGGCGTCACCAACGGCGAGAAAGACATCCTCATCGGCGTTTCCAACGGCAAGGCGCTCCGCTTCAGCGAAAGCGACGTCCGGCCGATGGGTCGGATCTCCTCCGGCGTGCGCGGCGTCCAGGTCGATGACGGCGAGAAAGTCGTCGGACTGGCGATCATTTCGACCGACGGCGACGAGATCCTGATCATCACTGAAAAAGGCTACGGCAAGCGGACCAACGTCGACGCCTTCCGCGTCCAGAAACGGGGCGGAAAGGGCGTCAAGGCCCTCAACATCACCGAAAAGAACGGCAAGATGGTCTCCCTCTCGGCCGTGCGCGGCGATGAGGACCTGCTCGTGGTCACGGACAAGGGCATGATCATCCGCACCCACCTCGACCAGATCCAGACGATCGGCCGCGACACTCAGGGCGTGTGCGTCATCAAACTGAACGACGGCCATAGCGCTTCGACGTTCGCGATCGTCCCCCGCGCTGATGAAGACGAGGACATGGAGGATGCCGACGAATACCGCGACGTCCTCGAATACGACATGGATTACCCGTTTTTGGACCAACAAGAGTGAAAATAAAAAAATCTTT
>DGDS01000021.1:18273-38461 GCA_002385575.1 Caryophanales bacterium UBA3946
TTCGGTGAAAATAGTGATATAATACAAGAAAAAACGCAAGGAGTTGCTTATGATCCAAATCTACCGCCAGCCGCGCGATTGCGCGAGCCGCCTGCCGCTCGTTTTCGGCATCTTCGCAGGCGAGGAAATAAAAGTAGACGCCCGCATCAACGGAGACATCGCGAACCTCAGGGAGAAAGGGTACCTATCCGCCGAAACAGGGTCCGTGAACAAGGTCTACACCTTCGGTAAAATCGAAAACGAGATCCTGTATCTCGTCGGTTTGGGGAAACGCCAGGAATACGACCGCGAGAAGCTCGCGGCGGGATGTCAGAAAATCACCTTCGAGCTGGGCGAGGAATTATTGCTTGACCTTGACAGTTTCGAAGGCGGCCTCGGCGCGGCGGAAGCCGCCGGCGTCATCGTCGAGACGCTTGCTTACAATAATTATCGTTTTGACAACCACCGCGGCGAGAAGAGCGAGAAGGAACTGCGGGTCGGACTGCTCAGCGACAAGGACGTTACGGACGCGGTCGCCGAAGCCCTCGCGCTCGGCGTCGCCGTCAATAACGTCCGCGACCTGGTCAACGAGCCTTATAATTACATGAGCGCTGCCGACCTGGCCGCCTATGCTCAGGAACTCGTCAACGACCTTGGTAACGACAAACTCTCCATCACCGTCTATGACAAGAAAGAAATCGAGGCGCTGGGGATGAACGCCTTCCTCGCGGTGAACAAGGGGTCCGCCGCCGAACCGAAGCTGATCCACCTGAAGTATCAGCCCAATGAAGGAAAACCGTTCCTCGGCCTCGTCGGCAAGGGCCTGATGTACGACACCGGGGGCTATAGCCTGAAAACCACGATGAACACGATGAAATGTGACATGGCCGGCGCCGCCGCGGCGCTGGGCGCCCTGGAGACGGCGGTTAAGAACAACCTGCCCGTCAACCTCCAGGTCGTTATCTGCGCGACCGACAACCGCATCGACGGCGGGGCGCTTCTGCCCGACGACATCATCACGGCGGCGAACGGAAAGACGATCGAAATCATCTCGACCGACGCCGAAGGCCGGCTCACCCTGGCCGACGCGCTCTGGTTCGCGCAAAAGCAGGGCTGCACGAAGGTCGTCGATATCGCGACCCTGACCGGGTCGATCGTCGTCGCGCTCGGCGAGGAAATCACCGGCCTGTTCGGCAATGACCAGGCGGAAATAAACAAACTGATCGCGGCCGGCAAGGAAGCGCGCGAGGAATTCTGGCCGATGCCGATCAACGAGGCAATCCGGAAAAAGGTGCGCGGAAGCAAGGTCGCCGACCTGAAGAACTCCACCGGCCGGAACATGGGCGCAAGCAGCGCCGCCGCCTTCCTTGAGGAGTTCGTGGAAACGGGGACGAAGTGGCTGCATCTCGATATCGCCGGCACGGCGTTCCGCGACGAGATGGCGACGGGCGTTCCGGTCAAAACGCTCTACCGTTACGTAAAGGCGAATATTTAATAATAATAAAAAAATGACCGGTCATCGGTCATTTTTACTTGAGTTCCATTTTTGCGCGTAAAGCCTCAAACTCCGCCTTTGTCAGCTCGTTATGGCCGAACCGGATCACCATGGCGTCGGTTTCGTAGCGGGGGATGAGGTGCAGGTGGAAATGATTGACCATCTGTCCGGCCAGGGGGCCGGCGTTGTTGAGCAGGTTCATGTTCCGGACGCCGAGGGCTTCGCCGATGTGACACGCGAGCCTGGCCGCAAGCCTCCCGAGTTTTCCCGCTTCCGCCTCCGGGAGCGCGAAGACGTCGTCGTAATGTTTCTTCGTGATGATCAGGGTATGCCCCGGCGTTGCCTGCGCGATATCGAGAATGGCGATGAAGTTCTCGTCCTCGTAGATTTTATAAGAAGGGATCTCGCCTTGGGCGATCTTACAGAATACGCACATCGCAAATTACCTCCTGCCTTCATTATACATAAAAACGAAGCGGAATGCAATCGCTCCCGCGGGCAAAAAAATCTTTCAATTGGCGGATTTGTGTGTTATAATTAATAATCGCCAACACAGGAAGGTGCGTTATGGAAACCATGAACAATCATGCCGCCATCAGGAAGATCACGCGAATCGCGCTCTTTGTTTCCCTGAGCCTTATTTTGTCGTACTTCGACATCATCGTGTCGCGGGCCGCCTTCCCGTTCTTGCCGACGACGAAAATCGGGTTTGCGAACATCATCGTCGTTTACGCCATCTACCAGATGGATTTCAAGGAATCCCTGATCATCGCCGTGATGAAGAGCATGCTGTCGCTGTTGCTCGGAAACGTCATCGGTTTCATCATCAGCATCTGCGCGTCGGTTTTGAGTTTCTTCGGGATGTACGGCGCCTACCGCGCGCTGCGGAAAATCGCCTCGCCGATTTCCATCAGCGTCATCGGCGGATTCCTGCACATCGTCGGCCAGCTGCTGGTGGTGCAGATCATCTACCGGCTGGGGGAGGTCCTGCTGTTTTACAGCGCGATCGTCATCTTCGTATCCCTGGTCACGAGCATTCTGATCGGATTCATCACCCTGCGCCTTCTTGCCTATGCGAAAACAAAAAACTCTTAAAGATCAGCTCTTTAAGGGTTTTTTTCGCATTTCCGGAACGGGTACTCGTATTCGATTTCCTCATCGAAGGTAATGTAGGACAGATAAACCATCAATAAGATATAGCGGGTTTCCGACTGCAGGTCCTTAAGGACGATGTGGTCCCGGCCGGCGGCCAGGAGGTAACCCTTGAAGATTTTCGAGCCCCACTGGCTGCCCTCGAAGCTCATGTACACCGTCGCGACCTTCCCGGTGTTGAGCCGGAGGATGTTTTCGATGAATGACTGCTCGGTAAGCGGGGTTAACGGTTCGCTGACCGGAGGAAACGCAAGCGGCGGGGCGAAGGACGGCTGGCCGGCGAAACCGGGCTGCTGGGTGACGAAGCCGGGTTGCTGGCTGACAAAACCGGGTTGCTGGATGAACCCGTAAGATTGCCCGACGACGCCGGGCTGTTGGTAAATGCTTAACGGCTGCTGATAAAAACTCATGATACCTCCTTTATTAAAAACAATTTTCGCTTTCGACCGGGGCGTAGAAACAATGCGACCGGTACCTGCCGGTGTTCCATTGACCGAACCATTGCGCGCGGCAGGATTCGTCGCCGGCGGCGTAGAACCACAGGGCCCTGGTGGCGGGGACGAACTGCTCGCCGTTGATGACCCGTCTGGCCAGGCGGATCTCCGACTGGCGGGCCGCCTGATAAAAATAACCGTAAAGGGTGGATTCGAATCCGCCCGGGCGTTGGAAAACCATCTGCGTGATCGACGTGATGTTGACGAAATCCAGGCATTTCGCCCGGACCCGGTTCACTCCGACGTTTCCGACCAGAAGCATGCCAAAGACGCCCTCTCCTTCGGCCTCGGCGCGCATCAGGCGGGCGAGCAGCTTGACTTCTTCTTCGTTATGCCAGATTACCGCCACTAAACCACCTCATTAATAATTATGAAACGGAAAAAAATTTATTCATAATACTTATAAAAAAAACAAATAAATGATACAATATGAAAAAAAGCCGGTTTCCGCGCCTTGCGGGGCGGTCATAAAACAAACAACGAGGAGAATTTATGTTTACATCGCTGTTAAAGACAATTGCAGAGTATGACGTGATCATCATCCACCGCCATCTCAAGCCGGACGGCGACGCCGTGGGCAGCCAGATCGGCCTTAAGGAAGCCCTTAAGGCAAACTTCCCCGACAAACGCATTTACGCCGTCGGCGACACCAACGAGAAATACGCCTTCATTGGTTCCCCCGACGACATCTCCGCTGAATTCTACGCCGACGCCCTCGTCATCGTCGTCGACACCCCGGAAGAGGAAATGATCAGCGACAAGCGCTACCGGGACGGAGCGGTCTTGGTGAAAATCGACCATCACCCGGCGCGTTCCAGCTTCGGGCACATCGAGATCGTCAACACCGACTTTGAAAGTTGTTCGGGGCTGATCGCCGACATCCTCTTCAACCTCGGGTTGGAACTTTCCCCGCTAGCGGCGCGGGCGCTCTTTACCGGCATCGTGACCGACAGCGGCAGGTTCCGCTACAGTTCGATCAACGCGCGGACCTTCGAGATCACTGCAAAGCTGCTACGCTATGATTTTGATTTCAACGAGGTTTACAACAATCTTTACGAGGAGGAACTGGCGTTTGTGAAACTGCGGGCGACGTTCATCCAGAAATTCCAACTTACCCCCAACAACGTTGCCTACATCAAGACGACCGCGGCGGAACTGAAGGAATACGGCATCGACATGGTGACCGCCTCCCGCGGCATGATCAACACGATGTCAGGGATCAAAGGGGTGGATATCTGGGTGAATTTCACCGAGAATCCGGAAACCGGAAAAATCATGGCCGAGATCAGATCGAACAAGCATAATATCAGCGAAGTGGCGGTCCGGTTCGGCGGCGGCGGTCATCGCAGCGCCAGCGGCGCGGCGTTACGGTCGTTTGCTGAATGCGATGCCATGCTCGCCGAACTCGATAAAATCGCCAAAGGAACTACCGAAGCATGAACCATTTGGAAATCAAACAACAGATACTGAACAAGATCGAAGAATACCAGACCATCATCATCATCCGGCATGTTCGACCGGACGGCGATTGCGTCGGCAGCGCCCTGGGATTGCGTGAGATCTTGCGGGCGTCGTATCCCGAAAAGCGGATCTTAAGCGTCGCCCGGCCGCGCAGCGCCTTTTTCGACTTTCTTGATCCCGACGACGCGGACGTCGGCGTCGAAACCTACCGCGAGGCGCTCGTCATCGTCGTCGACACCGCCAATCGCGACCGGATCGACAATGACAACTACGTCCATGCCCCGTTCTTGATCAAAATCGACCACCACATCCCGGTGGAGGATTACGGGCATATCAATTATGTTCGGGAAGATATGCCGGCGACGGCCCTGATCATTGCCGATTTTTATAAAACCTTCAAGGACAAATTAAAAATCACCACCGCCGCCGCCCGCGCCCTGTTCACCGGGGTCGTCACCGACACCGGCCGTTTCAAATACCCGGGAGTCGGCGCCGCGATCCTCAACCTCACGGCGATGCTGCTGGAATGCGGCTTCGACATGACCGAGATTTATTCCTACCTTTATGTCAAGGATAAAGACGACTACAAATTGCAGGGCTATATCCTGAGAAAATTCAAAACGACGCCGCACGGGGTTGCCTATTTCATCATCACCCGCCGGTTGCTCAAAAAGTTCGCGCTCGCCCCAGACGCCGCCTCGGCGTTGATCAACGTCCTCGACAGCATCAAAGGCCACATCGTCTGGATCTTCTTCATCGAGAACAAGGAAGGGGTGTTCCGCGTCCGCCTGCGGTCGCGCCACGTTCCGATTAACGAACTCGCCGCCCGTTACGAGGGCGGGGGCCACGCCCAGGCCGCCGGCGCCACCGTTTATAACCGGCGCCAGATTAAAAAGCTCGTGGCCGAGGCAGACGAACTGGTCAGGGCTTATAAGGAAGAGCATCCGGAGGTATTCTGATGCGTCCGCGGATCCTGATTACCAATGACGACTCGATCGATGCCCGCGGGATCAGGCAGCTGGCGGATTGCGCCGCGGCGTACGGCGAGGTTTTCATCGTCGCGCCGCTTACGGAACAAAGCGCCCAGAGCCATGCAATCAACATCAAAACCGGATTCGCGATCGAGCGTTACGCGGACTTCGCGCATGAGGCCTATCGTTGCGCTTCGACCCCGGCGGATTGCGTGCGCGCCGCGCATTTCGCCCTGAAAAAGCCTTTTGACTTCGTCATTTCCGGCATCAACAACGGCTTCAACGTCGGCGAGGACATCGCTTATTCCGGAACCGTCGCCGCCACCGTCGAAGCGGCCTTCCTCGGGAAAAAGGCGATCGCCGTTTCTGCCTATCCCGGCGCCGAAAGCCTTGATGCCGGGGTGTTGGCGGAAATCGCGGAGTTCTTTAAGACACGGCAACTCTTCTGCTTTTGCGATGTGTACAACATCAACATTCCCGAGCGCCCGCGGGGAATCATGATCACCCGCCAGGGGCAGACTCATTTTGACACAGCGTTCGTCCGGGACGGGGATCTCTGGCGCCAGGTCGGAAAGGCGCATTTCGAACTGGAACGGACGGAGCGGACCGATGTCTGGGCCGTTTTCAACGGCTATGTTTCCATCACCCCGCTCGTCGTCGAACGCACCGATTACGAGGCCTTCAACAAACTGACCGATTTATCATAAACCGTTGTCCTTCCCCATATTATTAAATGGGTGAATGTGATGCTGAGGTTTTTAAAATGGCTGCTCAAGTCGGCGGTCATCGCGTTTTTAATCATTTTCTTCGTAAACGTCGCCGGCACTTTTCTGAACGTGAACATCCCCCTCAACCTATGGACTTTCCTGATTGTTTTCTTTTTGCGGGTGCCGGGGGCGATTATTCTGATCATTTTCTTTTTGTTGTGATTTTTTCTTGCTAAAACACCATAAATGAGTTAAAATAATCATCCGGAGGGATTCAATAACGATGAATAACAACAACCTTTCCTTAATCGAAATCGCATATCGCGAGATGAAAAATAAAAGGAAGCCGCGCACGCTCGACAAGATCGCCAAGGATGTTTTCGAGATCAAGGGCATCCGTCCCGCGGAAGCGGAAAAAATAATGAGCCAGTTCGTCATGGATTTCATGCTGAGCGGACATTTCATCTGCTGCGGCGAGGACAAGCACGGGAAAAAGCTCTGGGACCTGAAGAGCCGGCAGAAATCGTCGCTCCTCGACAAGGACGGCGTTTATCTCGAGGACCTTTACAGCGACGACGAGGAAGTCATCAAGCACGAGCTTAACGACGAGCTTTTATTCAAGCCCGGCAAGAGTTTCGATGACGACGATTACGACATCGACGACGAGGAAGAGGAAGAAACCGAGGAGGAAGTCGACGACGTCGAGGAACTGCTCTCCGAAGAGTACGGCGATGTCGATGAAGACGACGATTACGTCGAAGAGGATGACATCGATGAAGATATCGACATCGAGGAAGTCGACGACGAGGTCCTTGAGGACGACGACGAAGATCTGTGATCTTTGGCCGTCAATAAAAATCTGAAAAAAATTCTTGAATATTAATAAAAATTTGATATAATGAAAAAGAGCCTGAGCGTTCTCACGGAAAGAGGACGCTTTTTTATTTTAAATTCGGAGGAAGGAACATGCAAACGAAGCTGATTTTTGTAACCGGAGGCGTCGTTTCCAGTCTGGGGAAAGGGATTAACGCCTCGTCAATCGGCCGGCTGCTGAAATGCCGCGGCCTGAAAGTATCAATGCAGAAACTGGACCCCTACATCAACGTCGATCCCGGCAGGATGTCGCCGCTACAGCACGGTGAGGTGTTCGTCACCGACGACGGGGCGGAGACCGACCTCGACCTCGGCCATTACGAGCGGTTCATCGATGAGAACCTCAACCGCTATTCGAGCGTCACGACCGGGAAGATCTACCTCCGGGTCATCGAGAAGGAAAGAAACGGCGAATACGGAGGCGCCACCGTTCAGGTGATTCCGCACATCACCAACGAGATCAAAAACGCGATACTCAATGCCGCGAAGACGAGCGGCGCCGACGTCCTGATAACGGAAATCGGCGGGACCGTCGGCGACATCGAATCACTGCCGTTCCTGGAGGCGATCCGGCAACTGCGCCGCGACCTCGGCTATCGCAACACGATGTACATCCATAACACGCTCGTTCCCTATCTTGACAAATCCGGCGAACTGAAGACGAAACCGACGCAACACAGCGTGAAGGAACTCAGATCCCTGGGCATCAGTCCCGACATGATCATCCTGCGCGTCAACCGCGAGATCCCCCAGAGTCAAAAAGAAAAAATCGCCCTGTTCTGCGACGTTGACGTTGATGCCGTGATCGAGGCGCAGGACCAGGCGGTCCTCTACGAACTTCCGAACGTCTTTGCCCGCCAGGGAGTCGACGAATATATCTGCCGGCATCTCGACTTACATACCGCTCCGTTAGACCTGAGCCGGTGGAACGAGATGGTGGCGAAGATAAAGAATATTACCGGCGAAGTAAAAATCGGCCTGGTCGGGGAGTATGTCTCGCTTAAGGACACCTATATTTCCGTCAACGAGAGCATAAAGCACGGGGCATACGCCAACGGCACCAGCGTCAAGGTGACGGCGATCGACTCCGGGGATCTGAACGCCGCCAACGTCGCGGCCAAACTGGGCGGATTGCAGGGAATCATCGTTCCCGGCGGCCTGGGATCCAACAACGCCGAGGGCGTCCTGGCCGCGATCCGTTATGCGCGGGAAAACAAGGTTCCTTTCCTGGGCATCTGCTTCGGCATGCGCATGGCCGTGGTCGAATACGCCCGCAACGCCCTCGGTTATCAAAACACTTCATCATTGTTCATTGACAAGGGGAACGGTTCGACCCGGCTCGGGCTCTATGCCTGTGAACTGGCTCCAAAAACGCAGGCGGCCTCAATATATAAAGAAAAGACGATCCGGGAACGACACGCCCACAGCAGCGAGTTCAATAATGATTACCGCGGCATGTTCGCGGATACCGGCATGGTGTTTTCCGGCGTAAACCGGGAACATGATTTAATCGAGATCGCCGAACTGAAAGACCACCCCTATTTCATCGGTTGCCAATTCCGTCCGGAATTCCTGTCGCGGCCCAACCGCCCACACCCGCTGTTCGTGTCATTCGTCGCCGCCGCGATGGGACGGAAAGAGTAACCGGGAAGCAAGCAGAAAGAAATCAGAACCATATAAAAAAATATTTTATACGGATGACCAGTCACCGGCAGAACACCGGTGGCTTATTTTTTTGCATAATGAATAATATAAGTTGACAAACTAAGAAAGCGGTGTATAATAATATTAGCACTCGAGAGGTCAGAGTGCTAACAGGAGGTGAACGACATGCAAATGCCTGATTACAGCCAGGACCAGGACGTCCTGAAGAAATTCGGCCGCGACATCACCGAGGATGTCCGAAAGGGGAAGATCGATCCCGTCATCGGTCGGGACGAAGAAATCCGGAGGATCATCCAGATCCTCGCCCGTAAGAACAAAAACAACGTCATCCTGATCGGGGAGGCGGGCGTCGGGAAAACGGCGATCGTCGAAGGTCTGGCGGAGCGGATCGTCAAAAACGACGTCCCCGCGACGCTTAAGGATAAAATCATATACGAATTGGACATGGGAGCCTTGATCGCCGGCGCGAAATTCCGCGGCGAGTTCGAGGAGCGATTGAAGGCGGTCCTGAACAAGATCAAGGAAAGCGACGGGAAAATCATTCTTTTCATCGACGAAATACATCTGATCATCAACGCCGGTCGCGCCGACGGGGCGATCGATGCGAGCAACATGCTCAAACCGATGCTGGCGCGCGGGGAGATCTTTTGCATCGGGGCCACGACTTTAAACGAGTACCGCTTGTACATCGAGAAGGACCGCGCCCTGGAGCGGCGGTTCCAGAAAGTCCTGATCAAGGAACCGACTGTCGAGGATACGATCAGCATCCTGCGCGGACTCAAGGAACGTTACGAATCCCATCACGGAGTGACGATCACCGACGGCGCCTTGGTGCAGGCCGCGGTGCTTTCCAACCGTTACATCACCGACCGGTTCCTGCCGGACAAAGCGATCGACCTGATCGACGAGGCCTGTTCATCGATCAGGATCGAGATCGACTCGATGCCGATCGAACTGGACGATGTCACCCGACGGATAACGCAGTTGGAAATCGAGAAAGTCGCGCTTGAGAAGGAAAAGGACCAGACGAGCAAGGAAAGACTGAAGAAGCTGAACGAAGAACTTGGAGAACTCAGAAACAAGGAAGTCGAACTCCGGGAAAAATGGATCGATGAGAAAGGCAAGATCCAGGAAGCGAAGGAACTCAAAAAGAAACTGGAGAACGCCAAGTTCGAACTGGATCACTCCTTCAATCGGGGCGATTACAAACGGGCGTCGGAAATCAAATACGGAGAGATCCCCGCTTTGGAGAAGAAACTTGAGGAGATTCAAAAATCGGAAAACACGCTGCTTTCCGAAGTCGTTACCGAGGACGTGATCGCGAAAATCATCTCTCGCGCGACCAACATCCCCGTTTCCAGGCTCCTGAAGGGAGACCGGGAAAAGGTGCTGGGCCTAAAGGGAACCCTGCAACGGCGCGTGATCGGCCAGGATGAGGCGGTCGAATTAGTCAGTGACGCGATCATCAGGCAGCGGGCGGGAATCAAGGACCAGAACCGCCCGATCGGCTCGTTTCTGTTTCTGGGACCGACCGGCGTCGGGAAGACCGAAGTCGCCCGCAGCCTCGCCGAAGCGCTTTTCGACAATGAGAACCAGATCATCCGCATTGACATGAGCGAGTATATGGAGAAGTTCTCGGTCAGCCGCCTGATCGGAGCGCCTCCGGGCTACGTCGGCTACGAGGAGGGTGGACAACTTACGGAAAAGGTGAGAAGGAATCCGTATTCGATCGTTTTGTTCGACGAGATCGAGAAGGCGGACAAGGAAGTTTTCAACCTGCTCCTGCAGATCCTCGACGACGGACGCCTTACCGATTCGCAGGGCCGGCTCGTCGACTTTAAAAACACCGTCATCATCATGACCTCTAACCTCGGCAGCGAATACTTCCTTTCCGGCGAAAAGGAAAAGGCGGAAGCCCTGCTCAAGGCGACTTTCCGTCCCGAGTTCCTCAACCGGATCGACGAGATCGTGATGTTCCATCCGCTCGATCGGAATGTCCTCCGCAAAATCATCGACAAAATGCTCAACCAGCTGGCGGCGCGACTCGCCGAAGAAAAGATCCATGTTTCCTTCACACCGCGCGTCAAGGACCTCATCATCGAACGCGGCTATTCCCTCGAGTACGGAGCGCGGCCGATCAGGAGGTTCATCCAGAAGGAAGTCGAGACGGTGGTCGCGAAAGCAATCATCAGCGCGGAAATTATCCCGGACCATCGTTACATCATCGATGTCGAAGATAATGTAATAAAGATAAAATCCACGTAAATTTTTTTTCCTTTAACTAGCATTTTCAGATAAAGTAGTGTATAATGAATTGAAAACAGAGAGATTGAGGTGATTCTTATTATTCTGGATGGTAAAAAAACCGCGGAAACCCTCATGAAAAAAATCGCCGCCGACGTCGCCGCCATTGGCGAGGACATCACGCTCGCACTCATCATGGTTGGGAACAACCCGGCGAGCCAGGTGTATGTCCGGAACAAGATAAAGGCCTGCGACGAGGTCGGGATCAAGGTGAGGGAATTCTTTCTCGACGAGAAAATACCCCAAAAGGAGTTATTAAGAATTATCGCGGAATGCAACGATGATCCTTCTGTTAACGGCATCCTCGTGCAGCTCCCCTTGCCCAGTCATCTGAGCGAGAGCGAAATCATTAACGCGATCGATCCGCAGAAGGACGTCGACGGCCTGACGATCGTCAACCAGGGCAAACTGATGGCCGGTGCTGACGCCATTGCCCCGGCGACGCCGAAGGGCGTGATCACGTTGCTTCAGAAGTATTTCGTCGAGATCGCCGGCAAAAACGCGGTGGTGGTCGGGAGAAGCAAACTGGTCGGGAAACCGGCGGCGCTGCTTCTGCTCCAGAAAAACGCGACCGTTACCATCGCCCATTCGAAGACGGCTAATCTCCGTGACGTGACCAAACGGGCCGACATCCTGGTGGTCGCCGTCGGAAAGCCGAACTTCATAACCGCTGACATGGTGAAAAAGGATGCCGTCGTCGTTGACGTCGGCATTAACAAGGTCGAGGGAAAAATCGTCGGCGACGTTGATTTCGCCGCCGTCAAGGAAGTCGCTTCCTACATCACCCCGGTACCCAAGGGTGTCGGGCCGATGACGATCGTGTCATTGTTGGAAAACATCCTGCTTTGCCATAAAAAGCAAGTTGCGACGAGGGAGACGGCTTAACCAGGAAGTTTTAGTTTGTTTGAGGTAAGGACATGAAATTAATCGCAGGACTCGGAAATCCGGGCCGGAAATATAAGAAAACGCGACATAATGTTGGCTTCATGTTTGTCGACCAGCTGGTCAGCGACCTTGGCGGCAGATTCACTGCAGACAAAGCCCTGAATTGCGAGTCGGCCGTCATCAAGCATTCCGGCTATGATTTAATCATCATCAAGCCTCAAACTTACATGAACCTTTCTGGCCAGGCCGTGGCAGCGGTGAAGGATTATTACCGGATTGACATCGGCGATATCCTCATTGTCTACGACGATATGGAGTTGCCGGGTGGGAAGGTGAGGATCCGGCGCAGCGGTTCTTCCGGAGGCCATAAAGGGATGCAAAGCATCATCGACGAATTGGGAACCGAGGCGATCAAAAGGTTGCGCATCGGCATCGGCAGGGAACCGGGTCTGGACGCCTGCCAGTATGTGCTGTCCAAATTTTCGAAAAGTGAGGCGGAAACGTTAAAAGAGATCATAAGCAATGCAAAGGAAATAATCGATTGTTACTTGTTTGACAGTTTCGATAATTTCATGGGGAAATATAACTAGGGGTTTGCGATGAACAATGTTTTGGACATATTTTCTCAGGAAAAAATAATCAGGGGATACCTCGAGGCGATACGCGGCACCAGATATTCACTTTATTTGAGCGGGCTATCGCTTAACCACGGGTATCTCTTATCTTATTTATCTTTCCTTGAGAAAAACGAATCCGTCATTTATGTGGCCAGCAACCTCTATTATGCGAACCAGGCTTATGATTCCCTCTGCAAGATCGCCGGCGACGGGAAGGTCAACCTCTACGTCGTCGACGAACTCGTATCAACCGAACTGATCGCGGTGAGCAGCGACTTTAAGTTCGAACGGCTCGCGACGGTCAAAAACATCCTTTCCGGAGAAAAGAGGATAATCGTCACCCATCCTCCGGCGCTTCTGCGCCCGCTGATGCGCCCTGATCGTTACCGACAGGCGATACTGGATCTGCGGGCCGGAACCGCGGCCTCGTCCGGCGCGATCACGCGCCGCCTGATCGAGATGGGATACAAGCGCGTCCCGGTCACGACGATGATCGGCGAGTTCAGCGTCCGGGGCGAGATCATCGACGTCTTCTCCGTGCACTATGACCGCCCCGTCCGGATCAACTTCTTCGACGACGAAATCGAGACGTTGAAACTATTCGACGTCGAGACGCAGAAAAGCGTGGAGAAAGTCGAAGAATACCAGATTTTCCCGATCAACGAGCTCGTGTATTCTGAAGATGAATACAAACAAGCCGCGGCGAAAATCAGACGGGATTGCGGCGAGGTGCCGGGATTCGTCGAAAACGACCTTTCCGACATGGGCAGCTATGACAACCTCGAGCGGATCAACAAATACATCCGCTATCTGGAAAGCGAGCCGGTGACCCTCCTTGATTACCTGCCGGAGAAGACGGTCATCTATCATGACTATCAGCGGCTTAAGGATAATTACCAGCAGATGTTGTCCGACTTGGGCAACTATCTGGAACACCTGAATAAACCGAAAAATCTCGATCTGTTTTTCTTTTACGATTTTTATAATATATTTCATCATGCCGACCGGAAGGTCTATGTGAGCGAATACGCCCAGGGCATGCATGAAGTCGCGCTCGACCAACATTTTTCCGTGCGCGGATATGGCGTCGTGGGTTACCAGAACGATATCCGCAGCTTGATCGCCGATTTGAAGGCCAATCCCGAAAAGACGTTCGTCTTTGCATTCGCAAGCGACGAGCGGGTCGGCCTGATATCAGAAATCCTCAAGGAAAACGGCATCGAACCCATAATAATCGACAGCTTTTCCGCCGTGAAAAGACGCGGCGTGAATTTGATAAGGTGCGAGAACGCCGTCGCTTTCGGTTTCATCGAAAGCAACGTCGAAGTGATTACCGAAAAGGAAGTATTCAAACAGGTAAGAACCCATCGTCCCCGCTACCGCAACCTGCAGCAGACCGTCCCCATTTCCTCAAAGGAGGAATTGCAGATTGGCGATTACGTCGTCCATTACGACTACGGGATCGGCCGGTACATGGGAATCAAAACGGTCCAGCTTCGGGATGTCCGCAATGACTACATCCTGCTGCAGTATGCGAATATGGAACTCTACATCCCGGTCGAGAAGGTAAGCCTGCTCGAGAAATACCAGGGAAGCGAGGGCCATATACCGAAACTGACGACGATCGGCAAGGGCGAATGGGAAAAGAAAAAGGAAAAGATAAAGGAAAGACTCGAAAACATCGCCGCGGAATTGCTTGCCGTGCAGGCACGGCGCGAAGAGGCGCACGGTTTCAAATACGCCCCCGACAGCGAGTTTCAGCGGTTGTTCGAGGAAGACTTCGAATACGACGAGACTCCCGACCAGATCAAGGCGGTTGCGGAAATCAAGAAGGATATGGAAGAAGGCAAGATCATCGACCGTCTGGTTTGCGGGGATGTCGGCTATGGCAAGACCGAGATCGCGATGCGCATCGCCTTCAAGACCGTGTACGCGAACAAACAGGTGGCGTATCTGGCGCCGACGACGATCCTGACGCGCCAACATTATTATACTTTCCTTTCCCGGTTTGAAAAATACGGCATCAGGGTGGAGATGCTCAACCGGCTCGTCAGTCCCCGGAAGCAGAAAGAAATCGTCCGGGATCTGAAGGCCGGCCTCATCGACATCGTCATCGGGACCCACCGCCTCTTAAGTAGCGACGTCGCGTTCCGCGACCTGGGGCTGCTGATCGTCGACGAGGAACAACGGTTTGGCGTCGTCCACAAGGAACAAATCAAAAGACTCAAGGCGAACGTCAACGTCTTGACCCTGACCGCGACGCCGATCCCCCGCACCCTGCAAATGTCGATTATGGGTTTGAGGCAACTCAGTTTAGTCGGAACTCCCCCGAAGGACCGGTATCCGATCCAGACGTATGTCGTGGAAAAGAACGACATCGTCATCAAGGAAGCGATATACCGGGAAATGGCCCGGGGCGGACAAGTGTTTTACCTTTATAATCGGATAGCAGAATTAGATTACATGCATCGAAAACTGCACCGTCTTGTGCCGGAAGCGCGCATCTGCATCGCCCACGGACAAATGAGCAAGACGGATCTGGAGGATACCGTCCAGGATTTCCTTGACCGGAAATACGACATCATCCTCTGCACGACCATTGTAGAAATCGGTCTTGATATTCCCAATGCAAATACTTTGATTATTGACGGAGCTGATTTCCTTGGCTTGTCGCAGATATATCAGATCAGGGGGCGCATCGGTCGCAGCGACCGGATCGCCTACGCCTATTTGATGTACGAGGCCGACAAGGTGCTGACCGAAGACGCGGTAAAGCGGCTGAACGCCATCAAAGAGTTTACCACGCTTGGCAGCGG
Source organism: Caryophanales bacterium UBA3946 (assembly GCA_002385575.1). Taxonomy (GTDB): domain Bacteria; phylum Bacillota_I; class Bacilli_A; order ML615J-28; family CAG-698; genus UBA3946. The sequence continues at coordinate 33,693 of DGDS01000021.1, forward strand.
TTATCGCATCGCCGTTCGCGATCTGGCGATCCGCGGAGCGGGAGACATCCTCGGCAAAGAGCAATCAGGCTTTATCGACGCCATAGGTTTGGATATGTATCTCAAACTTCTGGAGGAATCGGTCAATCAGATCAAAGGCACAAAAGAGATTCAGGAAGAGAAAAACTATCTCATTGAGGTGTCAAGGCATGTAGACGAATCTTATGTGAGCGATGATGACATCAAAATCCTGATTCACAAAGAAATTAATCGGATAAAAACAAAGGCGGACAAAACAAGGCTTATCGAGGAGTTTACCGATCGATTTGGCAGGCTCAATACTGAAATACTGACCTATATCGAGGAAAGATATTTGCAGGTATTGTTACGAGAATTCGAAGCGGAAAACATATTCGAAACGCAAAATAAAGCGATGGTCATTATTTCCGAAGATAAAACCAAAGCTATTGATTCCCAAAAAATGTTTCTTTCTGCGGCCGAGATAAACAGGGACATCGAGTTCGAATATAAGCGAAGAAGAATTATCATCAAGATTCCTAAGAAGGCAAATGACAAACGCTGGATATTTGACCTGTGTCGTTTATTGGAGTCGTTAATTTAAAAAAAAAGTATATAAAACTAAAAAATTACCATAATATTACTAGTGAGGTGACAAGATGAAAGCAACAGGCGTTGTACGCAGAATTGATGATTTGGGGAGAATAGTAATTCCCAAAGAAATCAGGAGAAATTTAAGGATCAGGGAAGGAGATTCTTTGGAAATATACACCGATAATGAAGCAATCATTCTCAAAAAGTACTCACATGTTGAAAGTATTAATAATTTTATTGCCCAGTATGCGGAATCGGTTTTCGCATCAAGCAAAAGAGAAATTATTATAACCGACAATGAAAGAATTATTGCCGTTGCCGGTAATTTCCGTAAAGACATTGTAGGGAAAAAGATAGATATAAGATTGGATGACAGAATCCAGAAGAGAAATACGCAAGTGTTCGATCGCGGCGAGAATCTTGAGGTTGCCGACAACCTCGTCATCAACGCTCCGGCTGTATTGAAACCGATAGCGGTTTACGGCGATCTGATCGGGGCGGTCATCGTCGTCAGCGAGAACGCCATCGGCGAACTGGAAAAATCGATCGCCGAAATGACGAGCTTGTTTATCGGAAAATACTTGGAATCGTAATACAAACGTATAAGAAAAAAGAAGGTGAAACTGCAATGGACCCGGTCCGCATTTGTTTCACCTTTTTGTTATAATTAAACTGAGTTTTGCGATTACGAGCGAGTTTCCACATTTTTATAACCCCTTTTTGTTTTTTATTGCAGTTTCCCGGTTGCCGTGGTATAATATGAGTATAATAATGACTGGAGGAAAAGCATGAGCAAGATTGCCATCATATCCGACGTTAACGCCGGGCTCGACTACATCGGCTACGACCCGGGCATTCCCGTCCTGCGTTCGATCGTCAATTTCGACGACGAGCACTATGTCGACGGCATCGGCATAAAGGCCGACGAGTTTTACAAGAAACTCCAAACCCCAGGCACTGGCATTCCCTCGACTTCGGCGCCGACGGTTGGAGAGACCATGGAACTTCTGGATCGCCTGATCGAGGAAGGTTATACCGACGTCATCATGTATGCGATCTCGTACAAGCTGAGTTCCATCGGACCGATGGTGGAAAACCTGATCGACGAGTATAAGGGAAAAATCAACATTTACGTCGTCGATACGAAGCTAGCAACCTACATGCAGGGATATTTGGCTGTGCGGGCCAAGGAAATGGCCGACGCCGGCAAGAGCGTTCAGGAAATACTGGATTACACACAGTACCTGATTGACAACCAGCATGCGTATTTCGTCGTCGATGACCTGAATTACCTTGTGAAAAACGGCCGCTTGAGCGGTGCCCAGGGTTTCATCGGCAACCTCCTGAAGATCAAGCCGGTTCTGGAATTGACGAAGGACGGGCGCATCGTCAGCGTGGAAAAGGTAAGGACGCATGGGAGAGCGGTGGAAACGGTCTGGAACAGGTTTATCGCGGAAACGAAGGACGCGAAAAAAGTGAAGGTGCTCGTGCTTCATACCGTTCGTGAACAGGAAGCGCGGGAAATCGCCGCAAGGATCAAGCAGGAATGCCCGAACGCCTGCGATATCGAAGTGTTCACGATCACTCCGGCGGTCGGGGCCCATATCGGCTGCGGCGTGGTCGGCATCGGTTATTTCATATTAGAAAAATAATTATTGACAAACCATTATAAGGAGGTCTATATATGAATTTAGTAAGTATGAAGGCAATGCTGGAAAAAGCGAAGGCGGAGAAATATGCCGTCGGTCAGTTCAACATCAACAACCTCGAGTGGACGAAATCGATACTGAGCGCTTGCGAAGAGATGAACTCCCCGGTCATCCTCGGCGTGTCCGAGGGTGCAGCCCGTTACATGGGCGGCTATAAAACCGTTGTCGGTATGGTAAAAGGCATGTTGGAAGACTTAAACATCACCGTGGATGTCGCCATCCATCTGGATCACGGGTCCTCGTTTGAAAGCTGCAAAAAAGCGATCGACGCCGGCTTTACCTCGGTCATGATCGACGGGTCGCATCATCCCCTGCCTGAGAACATCAGGATGACCAAGGAAGTTGTCGATTACGCCCACGAGCACGGCGTCAGCGTTGAAGCCGAACTGGGAACGATCGGCGGTCAGGAAGATGACGTCGTCGGTAAAGGCATCATCTACGCCGACGTTAACGAGTGCGTTGAACTCGTCAAGAAAACCGCGGTCGATTTCCTCGCCCCGGCGCTTGGCAGCGTGCACGGCCCCTACAAGGGCGAACCCAAGCTCGGATTCAAGGAAATGGAAGAGATCAAGAATGCGACCAACGTTCCCCTAGTCCTGCATGGCGGAACCGGTATTCCTGATGATATGATCAAAAGAGCGATCAGCTGTGGAACGACGAAAATCAACGTCAACACCGAATGCCAGATGGCCTTCACCCGCGCCCTGCGCGCGTTGCTGGCCGCGGACGAGAAAGTGTATGATCCGCGCAAAGTCATCGGCCCGGCTTCCAAAGCCATTTACGAAGCGGTAAAGGAAAAGATCGCCGTCTTCGGTTCGGCCGGCAAAGCCGTGAAATAAACAATATGATAACCAACCGGCATCCACACATGCCGGTTTTTTTACGTCCGGCGATTGCCGTAAAACCATGCCACCCTGGCGCATATTATGTATTGAAACGGGCAAGTTTAACTTGGATAACATATTATCGCGCCCGGGTTAATAATTTTAAGTGAGGGGTATGGCGCGATGGTCTTCTGGTGGAAAAACAATTGCCGGCTGGTAACGTTGATTCTGTCGTTTTTGCTTTACTGGCTCTTCGGGGACATCATCTTTTTTCTCGTGCTTCTGCTGTTCATCGGTCTTATTTTCCTCCTGCGCGGTTTGTATCGGGCTACCTTCATCTATCTCGAAGTCATCTTCATCAGCGCTTACCTGCTGACCTGCCTCATATGCATGCTTTTCGTTTTTACCGCGACCTTCAAGATCTTTTTAATGATCGTCGGCCTCTGGTTCATTCTTTCCCTGTACGAACGAAAAAGATTTTGAAAAACTTGCAATTGGGGAAAAAAGTTGTATAATGTATATGACTTGCGGGTTGCGAACATGGACAAGCAAATTATGGACTTCAACAGGAATATCCTGAAACATACGGTTTTCCGGATGATACTGCCGACAGTGTTTTTCCTCGCGGTCGCGGTATTTTTTTTCGTGCTGGCCGCCGTGGAATCCGGGCATAATAATAAAAACAGCGCGCAGTTTTATGTGTTTACCGCCGTCGTGTTCCTTGGGTTTTTCCTGATCTACCTTATCCGCCTGATCAAGGGAGAAAAAGTCTACCGTTTCCGCAAAACCGGACGGAAAGTGTACCGTTACCTCAGCAAGGAGGAATACCGGGGCATGCTCCGGTCATATGAGAAAACAAAAAGCGCTAACGACGCATAGGAGGATTTTATGAAAAAAACGTTTCTGCTGCTCCTGTTTCTCGGGTTGCTCGTTTTAAGCGGGTGTGGTTCCGAGGGGAAACTGGAAGGCGTCAAGCAAATCAAACCTGAGGATATTTTCGCGCAAAAGGAAGACAAGTACTACGTGTACTTTCACCGGCTCGATTGCGCCGATTGCGAGGAAGCTTCCCCGACGGTGATTTATTATATGAGCCTCCTTAAAGAGGTTCAGGGATGCAAGGCTAAGCGCCCGGTTTATTCGGTGCTGCTTTATACCAAGGACGAGAAGCCCGGGCAATCCGTTTACATCTTCCGCGAATACGGCGGTACGGACGGAGAAGGCAAAGAAGGGACTTTTAAGGTTACCGGCATCACCGACTGGGAGGAACTTTACATCGGCGCGACCGCGTCCCTGATATCGATATCGACCGACAAGTCAGGCGTGAAAAAGGCCGCTTTCGAGGCGCAGGGCGCCGACGATATCATCCAAATCCTGTCCGAGCAACTGGGAGATTGTTATAAATAATTACGCGCGCTGTCATAATCTCTCCGATTTACGATATTTATTAAAGAGGGCGTGATTCGGCATGCGACGAGTGATCTTCTTCTTTTTATCTGGGTTCTGGACGGCGTTTATTTTTTACAATTCCCTGCAGCCGGGGAGCGAATCGGCGGAAATCAGCGGGCGGTTCGTCCGCCTCTTCGGCGTCATTTTCGACCGGCTCGGAATAGCATACGATCACGGAAGCCTATCCATAATTGTCAGA
>DGDS01000027.1 GCA_002385575.1 Caryophanales bacterium UBA3946
ATATCAATCTGACCCAATTTTATGTTGACATATACAACAACCAATTACAAAATCGGAAAAAAGGATATTTATATAATTTGTTTTTTCAAAGAAATTCTATAAAAGAATTGACATTTTACAACGCGACGGATTACATACATGGTAAATTCCTTAAAGAAGGCAATAACCTGATAATAAAAGAAAGGCAGTTTAACCGCAAAAAAAACTTCCTAAGTTTCTTAGGATTACTACCGAAGATATTGTTTGGAATATTAGTAAAGGTAGTGATAGTGGTAAAAATCATTGTCAAGGAATTATCAATTGGCGATTTTACCTATGTAACATCGCTTCTGGGAAACCTGACTAATTATTCGGAAGGCTTAGTCTACAATATCGCCGCATATATCGGATACAACGAAAAAATTCAGGATTATAAAAAGTACTTTGCATTACTGACACCGAGCGTCGCTAGCGGAAACACCTACATCAAATCCATTGAAACTATAAGGTTTGAAAATGTGACTTTTACATATCCGAATACCACCGAACCCGTGCTTAAGAACATATCCTTCGCCATAAACAAAGGTGAGAAAGTGATGCTGGTGGGTGAAAACGGCTGCGGAAAGACGACGTTGATAAAGATATTATGCCGGTTTTATGATGTGGATAGCGGCGATATATTCATCAATAACATAAATATCAAAGAAATTGATATTGATAATATAAGATCGCTGATGTCTACCGTCTTTCAAGACTTCAATATCTATTATTTGACGATTAGAGAAAACGTGGCATTGAGCAATTTAAACAATAAAGATAATGATAAAGTAATCAAGTCTGCTCTTGATATGGCAACTTTCTCGAATAAAATATATGATGAACAACTAGATTTGGATTTAATAATTGGACGTAATTTTAATGGCCTTGAATTATCAGGCGGCGAAAGGCAAAAACTAGCAATGGCGCGGGCATTTGCAAGAAATTCGAAATTGGTCATTTTAGATGAGCCGACAGCATCTTTAGATCCGGAATCGGAGTATTTTATTCTGCAAAACTTCAAGAAACTATATGATAATAAAACACTTATTATGATTTCACATCGGTTAACAAATTCTAAAGACATGTCAAAGATTATCGTAATGGACAACGGTAGAATTATTGAAAATGGCAACCATAATGAACTAATAGCAAATAGAATGAAATACTGTAAATTTTATACTCTGCAGGCAATGAAATATAATACTGAGGGATTATAAAATAATGTATATAGATTTGCGCAACAAAGTGGTAATAATTACTGGTGGATGTGGTGGATTAGGAAGTGCATTGACGCGGAAATTAATTGATGAAGAAGCAACAGTCATCGTTAATTATTTGCATGAAAATGAAGCAAAACGAAAAATGAAATCAGAATTAAGGCAATATGAAAATAGACTCCTACACTGATGGGTTCATTCATGACATACGTATAAATGATTGGGTACATGTGATGAATGTAAATTTTATTGGAGCATTTCTTTGTTGTAAATATATAATTCCGATAATGATTAGACAAAACTACGGGAAGATATTCAATATCGCATCACTTAAAGGTGTTACCGGTAGTCCGTGTCAGAGTAATTATGCAACATCAAAAGCCGCTATAATTGGTTTCAGTAAATCGTTAGCAAAAGAAGTAGGTAAGAACAATATTGTTGTAAACGCCATTTGTCCTGGTTTTGTTGAAACAGATTTAAATAAAGGGGATCAAATTAAAAAAGAAAATGCCCGAAGGCAAAGTTTACTAGATTATAGACATGCTCTTGATGATTATGTGAATTTTATGATTTATGCAATATCTGATAGATTTCAAGGAATTAGTGGTCAAGTTTTTCACTTAGATTCTAGGATATAAAACAACATAAACCATAGAGATTTTAATATTAGTGGTTCTATAACTAGTTTATTATAAAACCGTTTCTTTAAGGCATAGTCTTGGCGAAGCCGCGGAAATGCTCAAAAACATCCTAGACCAATGGAAATAAAAAAAAGCCCGAAGGCAGTTTTATTTGCCTTCGGGTTTTTAAAATCTGGTCTTGATCGTAAGATATGCGCCGATCTCGAAATCGCCGCCGTCATACGTGATCGTGAAGGGCGCGTCAGCCGTAAAGGAACGCGTCCCGCGGATCTTGAAATCATTGAAGTTGAAGCGTTCGTCATCCAAGATATCGTCGACCGGGATGACGGCGATCGTGCCGGTGTCGACGGTGATGCCGTCATAGACGCCGTCGCCGCCGTAGGTCCGGCCAATGAAGATCTTCACGCCGTCGATTTCCAGGAGGGCGGCCTTGTGATCGAGTTTATAGAAGATCGCCCAGAGTTTTTCGATCCACTGGTAACCGGGCATACCTTTGATTACAAGGCAGGGATCGCCGACGTAATAGGTGCCGGCAGGCATATTGATTTGTTTCATGTTTCCTCCTTTGTTAATTTCCAAAGATCATTTCCACGAATTCCGGATGATCGATGAAGGGATTGCGATTGTTTTGCCAGCGGTAGATGACCTCGTTACGCTGCCGTTCGAAGTCATCAGGCGGGTCCTCGCGGTGCCAGCGCAACAAACAGGTCAGAACCGCCATTTTCGCTCCTTCCGGGGTGTAATTGTCTTCGGAATCCTTGGGCAGGACTTCGTCGACAAGTTCGAGACTCGGATAACGGATCACCATATAGAAGAGGATCCGGGCGACGTCGCCCTTGTCTGCATCGCCGGGATAGTAGGTGTCCGGTCCGGTCTCATCGGAGAAGATCTTGTTTCCCCGGCTGCTGTTGACGGACTGGACGATCGCCCGCAGGTTGTGCAGGTCGCTGGCGATGTTGGCCTGATGGTTTTCGACGCGGTCGACCCCGAGGCGCGAGTTCGGCCAGACGTGTTCGCGGGTCCAGTTGTTTCCGTCGTTCCATTCGGCATCGACACTCTCGCGTGAATAGATGGTAAGGACTTTTCCGGGGTTGTTGGGATCGGCATCGGCTTCCGCGAGCGCCTGGCGCGCGTCGCCGTAAGTGACGGGAATCACGTTAGTGGAAACAAGTTCCGTTAGAAATTCCCGCAGTTCCTCGCCTATCAGCCCTTCGGCGCTTTCGTAATACTCTTCGAGGGGTAGTTGGGGATAACCATCGCCGTTGTTATCCAGGATGTAATCGTATCCGAAGATCGCGGCGAGGGCGATCACGATCAGGCTAACGACGCCGCCGACAAGTTTCTTTACCGAACTCTTCATGTTTTTCTCCTCTTTCTTTATGTTGGTATTGTGCTCGCTTAATTATACATTGTTTTTTCGACATAATCAATAGAATTATCATTAATCGCGCGAAAACGGGAAAAAAAACAATGACGGGCATCGCTCTTGAAAAACCGGGCGAAAAATGATACAATTAAACAAGTTATGACAAGACAGGCGGGTGAAATGATGTTTTTAGCGATTTACGACGGGGAAACCTTCGATGCCGGGAATCTTCCTGAAGCCCTGTTGATCACGTTGTTCTCCATGCTTTTGGTGTTCTTTATCCTCTTCATCTTGATGCTCGTCATCTCGGCGTTCAAATACCTTAATCCGAAGAAGCGCGCCGCAGAAAACATTGCCTGGGATAATCTGGACGAAGAAGGTCGGGTCGCGGCCTTGGTTGCGACGATCGATTACGCGGCCGAAACGAAGAAGGACGTCCGGCTCGTGTCGGTGAAAAAAATCACGAAGGAGGGAAGAAAACCATGATCGACCTGCTCAGGGAATTCTGGAACTCGACGGGACTCAGCGAAATACTCGCCGGCTCATGGCGCAACCTCATCATGATCCTCATCGCGTTCGTGTTGTTTTATCTGGCGATCGCGCGGAAGTTCGAGCCCTACCTGCTCATCCCGATCGCTTTCGGGATGTTTCTTGCCAATTTCCCGCTTGGCGGTCTGATCAATCCTCCCCTCGTCGACGCCGGAGAGGTCAAGGAAGCCGGAGGTTTGATCTATTATCTCCAGCAGGGCGTCAAACTCGGGATCTATCCGGCCTTGATCTTTCTTGGCATCGGCGCTACGACTGATTTCGGACCGCTCATCGCCAATCCGAAGAGTCTGCTTTTGGGCGCAGCGGCGCAGTTCGGGATTTTCTTCACGTTTCTCGGCGCGGTGCTGTTACCGCAGTTCAACGGTTTCGAGGCCGCTTCGATCGGGATCATCGGTGGCGCCGACGGACCGACGGCGATCTTCCTTACAAACAAATTGGCTCCGCACTTGCTGGGCCCGGTGAGTATCGCGGCTTATTCTTATATGGCGCTTGTGCCCGTGATTCAGCCGCCGGTAATCCGCCTGCTCACGACGAAACGCGAACGTCAGATCCGGATGGAACAACTCCGCGAAGTAAGCAAGCTTGAACGGATCATCTTCCCGATCGCCGTGACGCTCATCGTTCTCCTGCTCGTGCCCTCCTGCGCGCCCCTGATCGGTTGCCTGATGCTCGGCAACCTCATCAAGGAATCGGGAGTCGTCCCGAAACTGACCGAGACCGCCGGTAACGCCCTCCTCTACATCGTCACGATCCTGTTGGGCGTAAGCGTCGGTGCGACGGCGACGGGCGAGCGTTTCCTCCAGGTCGAAACGCTGCTCATAATCTTCCTGGGCGTCGTGGCCTTCATGTCGGCGACGGCCGCGGGCGTGCTCTTCGGAAAACTGATGTGCTGGATCACGAAAGGCAAGGTCAACCCGATGATCGGGGCCGCCGGTGTCAGTGCCGTGCCGATGGCGGCGCGCGTCGTCCATCTCGAGGGTCTCAGGGAAGACCCCGAAAACTACCTGTTGATGCACGCGATGGGACCGAATGTGGCCGGGGTGATCGGCTCGGCGATTGCGGCCGGGGCATTCATGATTTTCTTTTAAGAAAAAACAAACAGGGTTGAAAACGACCCTGTTTTTTTATTTCAATATGGAAAGCAGGTCGGCCAGCACGCCGAGGAACTTCCCAGTCGTGTGTCCCCAGATCTCCTTGTACACGGAATTATTGGCAACCGGCCAGTAGGGGGCGTCCAGGGCGCCGCTGGTCTGGATGCCGACGGGAAGGGCGCCGACCATCTGCGCGGAAAAGGCGACGTAGAGGGGATGGTAGTTATAACCCTCGCCATACATCGTCGAGGAAGCGAAGGGGTTCTTCCCGAGCACCCATTCGAGTTGGCGGATGGCGATCTGGGCGAGGTTTTTATCGTTAAGGACTTTCGCGACTGCCGTTACCGCCTTCGTCTTGCTCAGGAGTGTGGCGTGGTAACCGCGCCGGGAAACGGCGATCGGGAAACGCCGCAGATAGACATGCTCAGCAAGTCTGATTCCACCCTCGGCCTGGGAAACAAGCGAGGTCATCGCGGCTTCCTCGCTGTAGACGGTTTTCGAAAAGGTATGGTCGCCAAGATTGATCTTCCTGGTGTCGTAAATGTAGGCCGGTAAAAGCCCGTATGGAACGACGATATCCGCGGTCGCGAGGATGTACTCACGGTACAGCTCTAATCCTTCCCGCCATTTCGGCGCATCGGGATGGTCGGGCGCCACTTCGCACAACCGCGCCAGCCCGCAAACCGGCGCCTGTTCGTGTCCGCGATGTTCGTAGTTGAGGATTTCGGCATGGTCGGGGTTCTTATAAAAGAAGCCGCGCAACGGCCGTTCCCACGGCGGTAACGTCCGTTCCTGACAGGCAAGGACGATTTGGGCGTATTCCGCTCCCTGGTCGCGATACTGCCGCTCACCGGTCAAAAGGTACAGTTCCGCAGCCGCAAGCGCGCCCTGTCCGCACTCCTGGGCGGCCGGCAGTTTTCCCCAGCGCTTCGTAAACAATCCCTGGTTCCGACCGTCGACGCCGAAACGGAAGTCTTCCGCCGCGGCGCGCGCGCACCATTGCGCGAAGACGGGGTCACTGTCCCGGTAAAGCCGAGCCGCGACGGCCTCGGCCGCCGCCGCAAGAAAATTCTCAAACGGGCCGTTTTCCGCGACGTTCTTTTTCGAAAATCTGTCGGTTCCGGAAATTACGTTATCCCGCCAGATCGAATACAGGACCGCAAGCGCCCGGTAACCGTCGCCGAAGCGGGTCCGCAGCAGCCAGTTCACGCCCCATCTCCCCTCCGCAAGTATCTCTTCCCGCAACTCGCCGTCCGGGAGAGCGGCCGCGGTTTCGAAAACGGCATGGGCGATCTCCGCCGTGCAGATTTCGAATTGGGAAACGTCGCCGGCATCGTGCCAGCCGCCGTGGTTGGGAAGCATCCGTCCATCGGGATGAAAGGTGTAACAGTTAAGGTGGCAGGGGCTGTGCACGCCTGGAACGTCGTCCCCGCACCTCAGCGTCTTCAAAAAGGCGATGCTTTTGATCAGGGCCGAACGGTAGGGAAACGCGCTGATGGAAAATGGACCGCTGATCCGTTCGTCAAGCGCCAGCCGATACTCGCCCGGAACGTCAAGGGCGGAGAAATCGAGGATGCAGTATGATCCGAGTTCGGTAATGGTCAATTTGACGGGAAAACGGAAGCGTTCGCCGCTTTTTTCGGATAAGACTTCGAAATGATCGGATTTCGCATACTGGGTCAGGGCGATCTTTTCCGCGCCGGTGAAGTATCCGCCATGGCAAAAGGCAATCCGGTCATCGAGTTTCCAGCCGAGGATGTGATCCGGTTCGACTTTTTGGACCTCGATATCCTTGAAATAGAACTTAATGTTTGGAAGCGCCTCGGGCGGGCAGCCAAGCAAGACCGGTCCGAAGGAAAGGCTAACGATGTCGGAGCACTCGTGCTCGGATATTTCCCAGACGACCTGGTTCCATTGGTTGGGGATCACGCTTGGGGCATGAACGTAAGGCTTCGTCCCGCGATTGGTGAGCGTGAAGTGAAAATAGAAGTTGGGAAAACCGGTCGCTTCCGGATAGATGGAAACGGAAATGCGGTTGTATTCATGCCAGTCCTCGCCCGTAAACCCCAGCTTGATGAAGCTGATCGGGCGTGTGTTGTTATCATCGGCTTCGGCGCTCGTGGTCAGGATGAAACCGTCCGCGGTCCGCTCACACATTCCCCGACCGGAAAGCGTGAAATCGGTTAACGGGATTGGTTTCGCTTTTTCCACTGGCTTCTTTAACCAGCGCGCTTCAGCGGAATCGCCGGGGTTGAAGGGCGCGTTCATCTTCTTTAAGAAATCCATTATTCTTCCTCCTTACGCTCTTATTATTATATTATGTTTCGCCGGAAAAACCAAGAAAAATAAAAAAACCGCGTTTTTCACGCGGAATATAGGAGCGCCGTTGCCAGCGCGAAATAGATCAATAATGAAACGATGTCGATGACGGTCGTTATGAAAGGTCCGGAAGCGGTCGCCGGATCGATCTTCAGTTTCGTGAAGAGGACGGGGA
>DGDS01000007.1 GCA_002385575.1 Caryophanales bacterium UBA3946
GGGGTCCCACCCCTCGATCCACATCTGCACTTTCACGGCGCCGTAGTAGTAACCGGTGTCGGCGTGATAATCCTCCTCCTCAAAGGCCAGGATCGCGGCCTTGTTTCCTTCGATCACGACGCGGTCGTCATTGAGACGCTCGGCGTTGACCAGGTTGGAACTGCCAAGGACGTTTGTTGGCAGGATGTCGTTGCCGAAATAGTCGGTAAGGTTCAAACCGTCGTTTTTGATCCGGTAATACTCGATCAACCCGTAGCCTTCTTTCAGGGAGTCGCCAAGCTTGTTGTTCATCTCATGTGGTTGGGGCGGCGATCCGTAGGTCGGGTCGAGTTCGTAAACGACGACGCTTTTCGGCGTGGTGCCGATCGGCTCCTCGCCCAGGTCAATTTTGGCCAGGTCAAGGTTGCAGGTCAGGAACGATATGCGTAACGCGTTGGCCGCATATATCATTTTCGTCTCGCCGACGGTGATGAGGTGTCCGGGGGCATCGTTAAAAGTGATGTCCGCCTTCCACGGCCGGCCGACGGAACTGATTTCCGTCTCGTCGAGCAAATAGACATAACTGTTTGCTTCCGGAGTACGGAAATAAAGGTTGAACCAGATCCATTTGCCGGGAGCAGCCGCCTCAAGCGCCGGGATGTCGCCATATTTGGTGATCGTATGGAAATTGCTGAAGCCGTTGGCGGTGGTCACGGGATTGAGGATGATCGGTCCGTCCTCGATGCCCAGGTTCGCTTTAATCTTGCTTTCGATGTCTTCTTTCCTGATGTAACTCGCAAACGATTGCCCGTCCAACGAGATTTCGATACCGGACTCGGCCCGGATATCGGTGTCGAACTCGTCGACTTCAGCAATCGTCGTCATCGTGAACCAGGCAAAGGTGATGGCGCCAATGGCGATTATCGTGATCGCGACGGCGAATATCGATAATAGGGTTTTACGCGCTAGTTTCTGCATTTTTGCTCCTTCGTCATGCAACGTGGTTTGTCAAAGCATCCTGAACACATATATCACAATAATAACACAAAACAAGTAAGAATTCAATATTTTTTACGAAAATAATTGATTTTTTATCGCGGTTTTTACGCCTTTTTCTTCCCCGCCGCGTCTTTATTTATAATAAAACAGGAAATATTCGCTGCGAATAAAGCGCGTCAGAACGAGCGATTAATGAAAACGATCCGCCGTGCTTCGGTGACGAAACACCGTGTTAATTGTCCTGACAAACGATCTTATCCCGCAAACTTCGCATACAGCCTTATGACTTTTTTACCGCCGGATATCACATATTCCGGGTCCCTCGGGATGAAAAGGCAGGCTTGTGCGTATCCTTCGTCCCAGTACCAGCCCTGGAAGGTGTGACCGTTAAGTGCGGCTGGGAGCAGAAAGTACGGTAGCTCGTGTGCCTTGACGACCGTCGGATTGGCGTGCGTCATTGTCCCCAGCGTATGGTCATAGAAATACACGATTTCGTATTCCGTTTCCGTATCGATCTCCACCGGCGCGATTCCCGGCGCTTGCGTCGTGGATGTGAACTTCAGGCTGACCTGAAGTTGATCCTTCAAGATGGCGTTATAGCAATCGGGGTCCCAGCCCTCGATCCACATTTGCGCTTTAACGGCTCCGTAATAATAACCGGATTCCTCGTGATAGGCGTCCAGTTGGACGATCGCGGCCTTGTTCGTGAGATCGCCTTCAAGGTCGGTTACAGAAACGAGATGCTCGTTATTAAGGATTCCTTCCGGCAGGACGGCGTCAGTGAAATGTTCGAACAGGTCGATCCCGCTTGCGCTCCCCGTCTTCGCCCGGAAATAATCGATTGAACCGTATGGCTTGAGATGATCATCCAGACGCTGGTTGACATCGCGCGGGTTCGGCTGGACGGCATAGGTCGGATCGAGTTCGTAAATGACGACGCTTTTGAAATCCCCGCTTACCGGATGAATGGAACCGATCTTGTCCGTGTCCAGCTCGCAAGTCAGAAACGACATCCGCAGGCAATTCGCCGCGTAGATCATCTTCGGCTTGCCGGGGACGATGCTTCCAAAGCCCGCGGCGTCGTTATATTCCACATCGGTATACCAGCGCCAGCCATCGGATGTCACATATGTGTCGTCGGTCAGATATACCCAGACGCCGGGTTCGGGGGTGCGGAAATATAAATAAAACCAGACCCACTTTCCGGGATTTTCGGCGGATACTTCCGGAACGTCCGAGAGGACCGGAATCCCGGGATGGGTGGTGAAATCAAGCAGTTTGAAGGCACTGTAGCCGTTGACGGTCGTCACGGCGTCGAGCGTGATCTCGCCCGTCCCGACCTGCAGGTTGTTCTTGACCTGACTGATGATGTCCGCGTTTTTAATGAAACTGTAAAAGGACACGCCGTCAAGCGAGATCTCGATGCCGCTGTTGGCCCGGATTTCCGCCGTGAACTTCTCGACCCTGGCTTTCGGCGCCAGAGTGAACCAGGCGAAGGTGATGGCGCCAAGGCTGAGCACGATCAAAACAATAGGGAATATTATGGCCTTTTTCATGAGCGTTGCTTTTTGCATCATAACCCCCGATTTATTCCGGTAATATCCCGATATATAGCAATAATTTATTGCAAAATCCTACAAAATAATCATACCATGAAAGCATGTAAAAATCCATAACTAAATGAAAAAAGCGGACGGTTTGCTTTGTCCGCTTTTGCTTTTCATTATAATGAAAGTTCTTTTTGCGTAATGATTAG
>DGDS01000028.1:0-333 GCA_002385575.1 Caryophanales bacterium UBA3946
GTTGAATATCATTTCCGGCGCCGTCCTGCCGGATTCCGGGAATATATACATTAACGATATCGACGTCACCCGCCTTCGGGAGCATGAGCGGGCCAAGTACATCGGCATCGTCTTCCAGGACCCCCTTTCGGGTACGGCCGCCAATATGTCGCTTGAAGAGAATTTGGCGATTGCCCTGCGTCGTTCGCGGCGGAAGGGGTTGCGTTGGGGTTTTTCGAAGGAGACACGGGAGTTGTTTCGGGAACGACTGAAGACGCTGAACCTCGGACTTGAGGATCGTTTATCGCACAAGATCGGGTTTTTGTCGGGCGGTCAGCGTCAGGCGGTGACGCT
>DGDS01000028.1:594-16209 GCA_002385575.1 Caryophanales bacterium UBA3946
TTGCTTCTCGACGAGCATACCGCCGCCCTCGACCCGAAAACGGCGCGGACGGTGCTCGAAATCACCGCGGATATTGTGGCGCACAATAAACTTACGACAATCATGGTGACCCACAACATGCGGGACGCGCTGCGGTACGGCGACCGGCTCCTGATGCTCGACGCCGGGCGGATCGTGTTCGAGGCCGCCGGGGAAGCGAAACGGAAACTGGAAATTAGCGATTTGTTGCGGAAGTTTGAGACCGCCGATGTCGAACTGACCGACGAGATGCTCCTTGCCCGGTAAAAAAAGGAAAGATATTCCTGATTTTCCTTGTATAAACCGGGAAATATGGTATAATAACCACTGGGAGGAAACATAAAATGATTGAAACCAGAGGCCTGACGAAAAGGTATGGGCAGATTACCGCCTTAAGCAACGTCAGTTTGAGTCTTCCGGCCGGGAAGATCATCGGGTTGATGGGTCCGAACGGCAGCGGGAAGACTACCTTTTTGAAGATCCTCGCCAACCTGATCATGACTTACGAGGGCGAGGTTTTGATCAACGGGTATAAGCCGGGAATTGAGTCGAAAAAGATTATCTCCTACTTGCCGGATTGCAACTACCTTTCCGACAAATGGACTGCCAAAGACGCGATCGCCTGTTTCCGCGATTTCTACGAAGATTTCGACGTGCAAAAGGCGTGGATGTTGTTGAACCGCCTGCAAATCAACCCGTTGCAGAAGTTCAAAAGCCTGTCCAAAGGAACGAAGGATAAACTTCAGTTGATCCTGGTCCTGTCGCGGCGGGCGCGCATTTACTTGTTTGACGAGCCGATTGCCGGAGTCGACCCGGCGGCCCGGGAGTTCATCTTCGAACTGATCCTGGAACACTATAACAAGGAGGGAACGGTGATCATCTCCACCCACCTCATCAGTGACATCGAAAACATCGTCGATTACGCCGTGTTTTTAAAGGAAGGAACGGTGTATCGATTCGCTGAGGCGGAGGCGATCCGTCAGGAGACCGGGAAGAATCTGAACGAGTACTTCAAGGAGGCGTTCCGATGCTAGGGAAAGTATTGAAACACGAGTTCAAGAACTCTTATTTCGACATCACGATCGTAAACGGGTCGTTGATCCTGGCTGGAGTGCTCAATGCGATGCTGATACGCACCAGGTTGTCATTGCTTTACAGCCTGAGTTCTACCGCCTTGGCCGGACTCATCATCGCATCCTTTGTCATTTTGCTAATGAACATCGTAAATTCGTTTAACAAGAAGATGTTCTCCTCCGAGGGCTACCTGACCTTCACTCTGCCGGTATCGGTCGACAACCTGCTGATTGGGAAACTTATCGTCAACATGGTCTGGTATTTATTCACGACTTTCGCAATCGCGTTAAGTATCAGCTTGTTCATCTATTCCGCGATCAGTGCAGGTTTTCCCGAGTTGTTGGAATTGCTCAGTAAAATTTTCGTGATCGATGAAAACTTCATCCTGATTTTAATGATCAGCATCATGAGAATGGCAATCGAGTTACTGTCCTTTCTGATTCTCGTGCTCTTTACCCTGGCAATCCTGAATGCCGGGAAAATCCGCAAGAATAAGAAACTGGCTGGTTTCGGCATTTTCTTTGGCTTATCCATCGCCGTCAATTGGATCAAATACCTCTTACCCGTGATTCCCTATACGCTGGCGTACGATGGCAACTTCATATTAGAGCANNACGACCTTTTCTGGAACGTGGCTGTGATCGTAGGGATGTATTTCTGGTCGCGGACATTGATTTACAAACACCTTGAACTGGAGTAGGAAAGCAGGCTGTATTCATGAGAACACTCGAAACGGAAAGGCTGGTATTGCGTTTGTTCCGGGAAACCGACCTTGAAGACTTTTACGCGTATGCCAGCGAGGAGGGCGTCGGCGTGCACGCCGGCTGGCCCCGACACGAATCGATCGAGGAATCGCGGCGCATTCTGTCGTCGTTCATCGTCAATGGCGACGTTTACGCCATCGTGGACAAGGAAACCGGCCGGGTCATCGGCTCGGTCGGCGTCCATGAACGGTCTTTCGAGGGCGTGCCCGGAAAGCAGCGGGAGATCGGGTATGTGCTGAAAAAATCGTATTGGAACCGGGGATTGACGACGGAAGCGGTCCGGGCCGTGATCCATTACCTTTGCACGGAAACTGACATCACGGTCCTGTGGTGTTCGCATTACGATTACAATACCCGCTCGCAGCGGGTGATAGAGAAATGCGGGTTTAAGTATTGCGTCACGGAAATGAAGGAAGCACCCCTGCTCGGGAAGACTTTCCGGTCATTGCGCTATATACTCACGAAAGAAGACTACTTAAGCAAAAGTCATTGATGATAAGCC
Organism: Caryophanales bacterium UBA3946; assembly: GCA_002385575.1. Classification (GTDB taxonomy): domain Bacteria; phylum Bacillota_I; class Bacilli_A; order ML615J-28; family CAG-698; genus UBA3946. The sequence goes on from DGDS01000028.1 coordinate 2,953, forward strand.
GGCCGTCGCCGGCTTTTTTACAAGAAAAATCTATATTTGCTATTTTTTTTTAATATGGTAGAATATAAGCGGCGGAGTTCTTCATTATGAGCGATAATTACAAAAAAGCAATCGAGAAAGCAATCAATCAAGGTAATGAGCGCGCCCTGGAAGAGGTGTTTACGGATATTTATTACCGTTATCGCAACCTTGTTTATTTTGTAGCGGCCAGGATCACGCGGCAACGGGAAGAAGCGGAGGATATTACTCAGGAAGTTTTTACGCGCTTTTTTAATACGATGAAGACCACCGAATTCCGTAACGTCAAATACTGGCTCGTCACCGTCGCCCGGAACATGGCGATCAACTACGTGAAATCCAAGGATGCGGCCGTAGTCCGTGGCGACGCGCCCTTCCTGGAAATCGGAGCGGAAAAAAGCGAGGTTGGAATGATTATTGAAAAACTGCGCCGGGTGTTGACGGAAGAAGAGATTGACATCATCATCCTGAAGCTCGTGTTTGATTGCTCGTTCCGGGAAATCGCCGCGGAAAAAGGAATAACGGCCGATGCGGCGAAGGGGAAGTACCGCCGGGCGATCAAAAAATACAAAAAATCAGCAGATTAAAGAACGCCGAAAGGCGTTTTTTTATTACCATAAGTTCCCTGGACCTGATTGGAACCGTAATTTGTCTTATTTAGCGGATTGGATATGGTGATTTTATGAAAACCAAGGAACTGAAAAATCAGTTGAAGCAAATCTTCACCGAACCTACCAACGCGACTTTCGATGCGATCCGGGATAAGATCGATTACCAGCGGTTCTTCGCCTGCCGGGAAAGCATCCGTCCCTTCCGCTTTTCGTACGCGCTGCGGATGGGCACGATTGCGGTTTGCCTGTTCATTATCGCCATCGCGTTTAATCCGGTCGTTGACGATATCGATTACTACGTGCCGGTGGATGAGTTCGATGAAATCATGGACATGGAGGAGATTACGGACCTGGAGAATTATATCATACCCGAAGAAAACTTCGCAGCGGATCGACCGGTGGCGCCGCCGGTTGCCGAACAGATCGACCGCTTCATCGCCGACGAAAGCTATGATTTCTATGAAATCCGGCACGCGGCAGCAACTCAAAGTTACTACGTGGCCGCTTACATGTTAAAATCCGACTACGAGCGCCTGCTTGCGACAGAGAAGGTCGAAATCGCCGGAACGGAGGTTCCCTTCCAACCCGGTAGCGTCGACGGTTTGATTTATTACGTGTATTTACAGAACCGTTCCGCCTTCGCGTCGCTCACCTGGGCGCGGTTCGATTCGGCGGATGCGATCATCGCCCGCGCCACCAACCGCATTCCGGTGATCGTCTATTGCGTGAAAACCGCGATGGTGAAGAATCTTAGAACCAACGTTGAAACCGAATTGACCCTTTACTTTGTTTACCGCTTCACATTCCCTGCGAATGAGGAAGATCAATATCTCGTCCCGGCGGATTCGAACGGTTATTATGATAACTATTTCAACGGCAGGACGGAACTTGTGTGCATGCGCCTGCCGGAAAACCTGGAAAGTTTGCATTCCCTCAACGCCGCTGTCCCCGAATACTTCATCGATTACCAGAATCGCAACGATTATGCCATGCCGGTCATCACCACCGCGAGCCTCAAACCGCTGGTGCCGATCTTCCCGGAATCCCTGGGAGATTACGCCGCGATCTGGGACAACCAGATCATCGTCGAGCCTGGCTACATCCCCTATGACCAGTTAGTCGCGGCGCTCTATGCGCTGCGCGCGGAAAACGAAAATAACGGAGGAGAATAGAGAGAATATGAAAGGCTTAAGGCTGCTTGCGTTATTATTTGCGCTGTGTTTGCTGGCCGGTTGCCTGAAAGAGACGACCCCGCCACGTATCAACGACCCGGCATCCCAGGCCGGCAATAACAACCTACTCGCAACCGATGGAAACCCGCTTCGGCACGATGTGATCAAACAACGGTACGGATCCGTTACCGCTTTTTCTGAACTCTTCAAGAAGGGTTTTTTCTGGATCGAAACTTTTTCGGAATATCTGGCCTTCCTGGACGAATATGACATTGCGATCGGGAATGCGGGTATCAAATCTTACGACAAGAAGTTCTTCGCTTCGCATGGATTGATGCTGATGTTCGTGGCGGAGACTTCCGGATCCCATCAAATCAATATCGGCGGGCTGTACGAAGATGAAACCGACGGCCTGACGCTGGTTATTGACCGAAAGCTGCCCCCGGTCGGAACCTGCGATATGGCCTATTACAAATTCGTCATCGCCTATGAAAAACCGGAACGGAAATACGATGAGGTGTGTTTGAAAGTCGTCAACACCTTCTATCAGGAGCTCAAAGGGCTGGAAATCAATGATGAAGCAAGCATACAAGCGGCCGCGGAATATCTTGCTGAAAACAAGGACGAAATCGTCGACATCGAGCTTAGAGCGTTGTTTTTGGAAGAAGGGCCGTTCGATAAGGAATCCAATGAACGGAATGTCGAAAAGTACGGTTTGAACCGTCTCAACGGCACCTTGAGCGTTATGGAGACGGAACCATGGGTCAAAATTACCTTTGCGTCGGCTGACGATGTTGATTTGGACCTGCTTTTGGAGATTGCCGGAGTCGATGACTTGATCAGGTTAAGTCTATACATCTACTGGGGACACGTGGAAACCGAGAAGAATCGGGTCTCAAAAACAGAAACCAATGCCCTTCCGGATGATTCCGTTAACAAGCCGGGCTCCGATGCAAATGACGAACCCGAAGATGATCCCGATGACATCCCTGATAACACTCCCGTCAACCCGGGAACGGGACTTGATTACGAGGCATTCCAGAAATGCCATTATAGTTACATCAATTCCCTCAAGGACAGCGACTTCTTCCGGATCGACACTTATCAGGATTACCTGGATTTCGTATCCGCTCATGACATTTCCAGTCATTATCCGAAAATAAACGATTATGACGCGGATTTCTTCACAGTTTCCGGACTGATCATCTTCTATAAGATGGAGCCGTCGGGATCGATTACGCTTGAGGTTGAAGGGCTGTATCAGGACGATAACGGCGACCTTGCGATCGTCATCAATAGAAACGTGCCTTTTGTTTGTGACGATGCTGAGGCGTATCATCTCTTCGCGCTCGAATACGTTAAACCGGACCAATCCGCCGAAGGAACATATGTCATTTACGAAAGTTCCTACATCAATATCAAAACGTTCCCGCTCAAAACTGCGGCCGATAAAAACGCCGTTTCTGCCTTTTTGGCTGAACACGAGGATGAAATAATCGACATCGTCCTTACCGCCAGATTCCTTGAAACGCCCCGGGAAGACGAGTTGGACGTACGGGGTATGAAGTACTATTATTACAACCAACGTAATGTGGAAAAATACGGCCTTAGTCGCGTCAAGGCAAGCATACAAATGAACGGTATCGTCCAAAGCGTTTGCCTTACCTACCTGTTCACCGAAGACCTTGACCTCGATTTACTGCTCGAAATCGCTGGGATCGATGATTTAATCGAATTGACGCTCGACATCTTGTACGATTACAGTAAGATCTCGATTTCCCACTACCCGTTTGCGTCGGATGAGGAATTGGAAGATCCGGAACCGGACAACGAGACTGAGGAGGGAAGGAAACTTCCCGTCAGGTTCAGAGGTCTGGCGTGGCCTTATTCGGTACCGCTGAAGGACGGCATGAAGCGGATCGACACTTACCAGGATTATCTGGATTTTGTTTCCGCCAATGGACAGATCATCTTATATAACGAAAGTTTCTTCGAAACCAACGGACTCGTCATTTATTCCTATATCGAACCCTCGGGATCGAATAGTCATATCATCCAGGGAGTATATCTTGATGACAATAACAACATGACAATCCGCGTGCATCGCTACGTGCCGATGATCGGGACCTGCGATATCAGGACTTTAAAAACCGTGATCGAATACGAGAAACCGGAAAATGGCATAAATAACATCACCATCAAGTTTATTAACACGCACGAAGCGCAAAAATACTTCGAGCTCACGAGCTCCGAAGCCGTGGCGGAAGCGAAGGAATTCGTCGACCGGAAGCGCAGCGTCATTAACAATGTCACCGCTTCGATGAGTTTTTCCGGAAACCCGGACCTTGAAAGGTTGGCACAAGTAAAGGCGGAACTTTATGTTGCATCGAATTTTGCCTATGCCAACCTGACCTTTTCCTCCCTTGACGACCTTGATTTTGACCTGCTCTGGGAAATCGCCACGACGGATGCGGGTATTTCCAAGTTGTCAGTCAGCGTGTATTTCCGGTTTACCATGATCCTATATGTTCCCGTCAACTAACGATATCCTTTCCACAACCCCCATTTTTAAAAAAGGAATTACCCCTGATGCGGAGTAATTCTTTTTTTATTTCCTGGTTTATTTTGCAGGGAATGAATCCTTGCGAAAAATGTACAATAAAACCGGTGCTCATGAAAAAAATAATGATGATCATGTTGACGGTTTTGATGTTGGTTGTGATTGTGACGGGAAGCCAAAAAGAAGAAGTTGCGATCGCGATTGAGGAGGTCATCCCGGCATCGGATTTTGACTTAAAGATCAACGCGGAAATCGACCAGGCGGTTTTTGACGTGTTCGTGAAACTGAACGAAAACTACCGGGAGAAGGAGAGCAAAGTGGTCTTCACTTATGAAAAGAAAGCCGATTCGTTTTTCCTGAGTTATTTGTTTGATTTCAGCGTCATTAAGCAAAACCAGCCGATCCGGAAAGTCAAACGCACTTTCAATTACAATGCCACGGACGGTCGGCCGCTCGTCATCAGCGAAACCCTCCTAAAGGACAAGTACCTGCCGTTACTTATCAATGAGTACGCAGGGCGGGGAATTGCCGTGAACGAAAGCGACCTTAAGTTCTTTAAATACGTGATCGCGGAAAATGGGATTACTTTTTACTACCCGCGCGATTACGATGCGAACTACCTGGAAGTCGCGCTACCCAACTTGGGCGTGAGCCTGGCCACGCCGGAAGCAGAAGAAGGCGAGAAATTCGCGGCGCTGACGTTCGACGACGGTCCGGGTCCGACGACGAAGGAACTCGTCGATCTGCTTGACCGTCATGGAATCAAGGCGACCTTTTTCCTCGTCGGCGAACGTGTCCGTTTTTATCCTGAGGCGGCCGCCTATATCCACCGCCACGGCCACGAGCTCGGCAATCATTCCTATTCGCATCCCGATTTCAAGCAACTGACGATGGAGGAAGCGGCCAGGGAGATTACGGCCGCCCAGGCGGAAATCCACCGCGCCACTAACGCCTGGCCGAAGAGTTTCCGCTTCCCCTACGGTAATTTTCACAGACAAATGTTGGCGGGAATCGATGTTCCGGTCGTGCTCTGGAACTGCGATTCCGAGGACTGGCGTTACCGCGACGGCCAGATTGTCTTTCAAAACGTCGTCAAAAACCTTGGCGAGCAAGCCGTGATCCTCTTTCATGACACCGGCCGGCATAAACCCGTCATCGAGGCCGTGATCGAATACCTATCGGTGTCCGGCTACAGGTTTGTGACGGTTACGGAAATGTTCAGGTTTTACGAGGAAGAAAACGTCGTTTTTGGAAAGATTTATTACTGATCGCGGTAAAAAATACCGGCAGTTGAGAAAACAGCCGGCTTTGTGTATAATGAGGGCGAAAGCGAGAGAGAGAAATGATCGAGATTACGGAAAAAATCATGACGAGGAACGACTGCTACCGCGCCAATCGGAAGATCACACCGCGCGGCATCATGGTGCACTCGACGGCGACGCCCGGCGTCCGGGCCGGCGAGTGGTTCGACCGCTGGAACAAGTCCTTCGAAGCCGGAGAGACCGACCGCCAGGTCTGCGTCCACGCCTTTCTGGATGATACGGACATCTACCAATACCTGCCCTGGGATCATCGCGGCTGGCACGCCGGCGGGAAGGCGAACGACACCTATATCGGCTTCGAGATCTGCGAGCCGGGCGGCTTCACCTACCGCGGCGCGGAAATGATCGGTTATGACCCGGTCCTTAACGAGGAATACTTCCGGAAGGTGTTTCGCCGTGCGGCGGAATTATGCGCCTGGCTGTGTCGAAAGTACGGTTTTGACGAAACGGCGATCATCACCCATTGCGAGGGTCACCGCCTCGGCATCGCCAGCGACCATGCCGATGTGATGCACTGGTTCCCCAAACACGGCGAAAGCATGGATACTTTCCGCGCCCTGGTGCGGAAAATTTTGTCGGAATGAGCGTTTTTTTCAGAAATAATGACAAAAAAATGCAAAAATACCAAAGTTATGTTTGACTTTAGAAATAATGGTGATATAATAAAAACGGCGACTAAATACCTGGAAAGGATTGAGGATGAACAAAAAACAACTTATTGAGAAAATGGCGCAAAAAGCCTCGCTCTCAAAAGCCGATGCCGAACGGGCATTGGACGCGTTTGTAGGCGCGATCAGCGAGGAACTCGCCGCCTGTGGTGACGTTCAACTGACGGGCGTTTTGTCACTGAAGGTCGACGTACGTCCCGCCCGCGAAGGACGGAACCCGAAAACGGGAGAAAAGATCAAGATCCCGGCGAAGAAAATCATCAAGTGCAAAGCAGGCAAGCAACTCACCGATTTATTGCAGTAAGTTTTTTGGAAACCATCGTCGTTTCGCAATGTGTTCATTGTAAAAATTTCTAAAAAAATAAGGTATTTAGTTAGTTCCATTTTCCCGGGCCCGGCCCGGAAAATTAAAAAGGCCAGCGCCGCTGGCCTTTGTTCGCTTATTGTCGGGATCGGATGGGGGTAATGCATTCGATTACGTCGTTTCCAGGTTTGTTCACGGCCGGCGATACTTCCGCGAGTTCCAGCCGCTCGTCGGCGACGGAGTAGAAGAGCGCCCGCAGCCGTTCTGGGTCGGTCTCCTCTTCCAACCATAACCCGTAATTGGCCACGTCCACGATCACCGGCATCCGGTCGTGAACGGGAAGGAGGATGCGCCCGGCGGCGGTCGTCAGGATCGCGCAGGCGGAACCGGCCTCGCCGGTGGCGATGCGGTAATCGTCCCAGATGCCGGCCAAGGCGAAGAACGGCTGGTTACGGACCGTGATGTAATAAGGGGTCTTCGGTCCGCCCGTTGCTTTCCATTCGAAGAAACCGGTCGCGGGAATGAGGCAGCGGCGCCGCCGGAAGGAGGCGCGGAAGGCCGGCTTGTCGGCGATCGTTTCCGCTTTCGCGTTGATTAGCCGGAGCGGTTTGGTTTCGTTGCGGGCGAAAGTTGGGACGAAGCCCCACTTAAGCAAGCGGAGCGCGCATTTTCCGTCCGCAGACACAACGACCGGGATTAGTTCTCCGGGGGAAATGTTGTATCGGGGCAGACGGAATTCCAGTCCCGTCTCGTCCAGCAGATCAAGATATTCCTGCAGATACGCAAGCATTTCATCTTTGCTTGCGGCGATCGCGAATCGTCCGCACATCTTCATCACCCACATCCATTATAACACAAAGACGCTTCCCCTGGCAATAACTTGCCTCATAAGCGTCCATGAATCATCGGAGGAAAATATGATTGCAGAAGATTTGGTCCTTGACGGGATTCCCGTCACCGTTTATCAGAAGGAAAGGGTAAATCCCGAACGCCTGCTCTTTTTGTTTCACGGGTTTGCCTGCGAACGGAAGGGCGGCGCCGCCGGCTGGGCGGAAGCCCTGACCGATCTCGGGTTTCTGGTGGTCGCTCCGGAAGCTTATCTGCACGGGGAGCGGACGCCGGCGTTTTTCGCTGCTTGGAACAATAGCCGTCGTCAGAAGGAGATTATGAACATCGTCATCAGGACCGCCCGGGAGGTGGAACACCTGTATCACAAGTACTTCAAAGCCAAAGTCGCAAACGGTTCTCCCGTATATTCCTTCGGGGTGTCGATGGGAGCCGCGATCGCTCTCTACCTGACCTCGACCATGAAGGAAGCGAAAACGGCCGTGAGCATCGTCGGTTCGCCGTCGTTTTGCGCGTTTTACGAGTGCAAGCAACAGATGTACGGGTTTACCGCGGACGAGTATTTCCGGATCAATCTTGAAAGCTACCGCGCCGAAGATCCGCTTCTGAACTGGGAAAGATTCAGGGGAAAGAACCTCTTCATGTCCGGCGGCACCGAAGATACGATCGTACCGCCCGTGTATGCGGAAGAACTGGCGGCGAAACTGCGCGGGGAAAACGTCGTCTTCAGGTATTACGAGATCGGCCATGCCGCGACCCCAAAAATGACGGAAGATTGCCTGAACTTCCTGCGGGAAGAATTGGCGAATGACCTGGCAGGAAACGGAAAATAACCGGCAAATTTCTAATGAAAACGATTGAACCGGACCGTTCATTGTGATATAATATTTAAGGATTTTCGGCGGTGAGATTTTGCACCGCCATCATAACAGCGAACAATTGGAGGACATCATGGTAGTAGGAATTTTGAAAGAAATCATGCCGGGCGAACGCCGCGTCTCCGGCACACCGGAGACGGTGAAAAAATTGATCGAAGACGGTCATACCGTCCTGGTAGAGGAAAATGCCGGCCTGGGATCGTTTTATCCGGACGAAGCTTACCAGACGGCGGGCGCGGTGATCGTGACAGACCCGGAAGTCATTTGCGAACGGGCCGATGTCATTCTCAAGGTCAAGGAACCGTTATTTAACCAAAACAAACAGAAACACGAGATTGATATGATGCATGCCGGTCAGTATCTGATCACCTTCATCCATCCGGCTGCTCCCGCCAACCACGGACTCGTCAAGCGGATGGCGGAACGGGGCGTAATTGGCCTCACACTTGACGGCGTGCCCCGCATCAGCCGCGCGCAGACGATGGATGCCTTATCGTCGATGAGCACCTGCGCCGGATACAAGGGCATGATCATGGCGATTGACGCGATCGCGAAATTTGTGCCGCCGATCGGCAGCGCCGTCGGCATGCTCCCACCGGCAAACGTCGTCGTCATCGGCGCCGGTGTCGCCGGATTAAGGGCGATCGCCACGGCCCGCGCCCTGGGCGCGAGCGTTTACGCGGCCGACATCCGTCCCGATGCCCGCGAGCAGGCGAAATCCCTGGGCGCGAAGATCATCGAACTTGAGGTCCCGGCTGAAGTGGCTATCAGCAGTGACGGGAAATTCGCCCGCCACCTGCCTGAGAAATGGCTGGAAGTCGAACGGAAGAACCTTGAGGAAAGGATTCTTGCCGCCGACATCGTCTTCCTGTCGGCGCTCGTTCCCGGAAAATTGGCCCCGATCCTCATCACCGAGGAAATGGTGAAAAAGATGAAGCCAGGAAGCTGTATCGTCGATATTTCCATCGACCAGGGCGGAAACTGCGAAATTACGCCCCCGGGCGCCACGGAACAACGCCATGGTGTGACAATCATCGGCATCAAGAACATTCCCGGAATGATTCCTACGAGTTCGACCTGGATGTTCGCCAAGAATATCTATAACCTGTTTTCCTATGTCGCCAAGAACGGCGCGGTCGAATTGGATGAAAACGACGAGATCGTATCCTCGATCCTTGTCACGAAAGACGGCAAGATCGTCCATGAGGGCGCCCTCGAAGCGATGGGCTTAAGTAAGTAAGAATGGAGGCACGAATGGACACGATCCAGATCATACTACTAGCGGTGTTCGCGGTCGCGGCGGTGGTCGGGTATTTCATCATTAACCGCGTTCCCAGCCTCCTGCACACGCCGCTGATGTCAGGAACGAACGCCCTGTCGGGGATCACGATCCTCGGGGCGCTGGTCGCGACGGCGGAAGCCCTTACCGCCACGACCCCAATCTTTGGCTATATCTTCGGCACGCTCGCCGTGATCCTGGCGATGATCAACGTCGCCGGCGGATTCATCGTCACCGATCGGATGCTTAAGATGTTCGCCGGAAAGGATAAGGATGATGAGTCACATCAGTAGTTTCCTGGTCATCACCGATACCGCCTATTATGTGATTTGTGCGGTTCTTACCGTCGTCATCCTCGCCGGGATTTACATGATGAGCAAAGTCAAGACGGCCATCCTCGGCAATCGTCTGAGCGCGCTTGCGATGGCCGCGGCGATCATCATCACGCTCGTCAAGTATGAGATCCTCCCCGTCTATGTTTTATATATTGCCATGGTGATCGGGTTTCTGATCGGATGGTGGCTTGCTGTCAAGGTCAAGATGATCGAGATGCCACAGCTGGTAGCGCTGTATAACGGGTTTGGCGGCGCCGCCTCCGCAATCGTCGGCTTTTTCGCCTATCTCGGCATCGGCGCCGGCACCGACCTGTTCGCGAAGATCACTTCGCTGTTAGCAATTGCGATCGGTGCGATAACCTTCTTCGGCAGCCTGGTCGCGGCCGGAAAACTGCACCGGCTGATCAACCAGAAACCGATCAAGCTTCCCGGTCATACCGCGATTACCGCCGGCTTACTGCTGCTTACGGTCGCGTATGCCGTTTTCGCCGTCCTGCCCACGCTGAGCGCATATCCGGCGTTGAACGCCGCCGCGTTGCTCGTCATTGCGACGCTCTTCGGGATCGTCTTCACTATCCGCGTCGGCGGAGCTGACATGCCGATCACAATTTCCCTGCTCAACAGCCTCAGCGGCGTCGCCGGCGCGATTGCCGGTCTGGCGATCGGCGACTTGTTACTGGTCGCAGTCGGCGCGATCGTCGGCGCTTCGGGTCTGATTTTGACACGAATCATGTGCCATGCGATGAACCGGAGTTTGTTTGCGATCCTGCTTGGAAAAACGACAACGGCGCCAGCAACTGAAAAGGCCGAAAAAGCCGCTCCGGTCGAAAAAGTCGAACCGGTCGCGGAAGAAAAACCGACTGAAACACCCGTTGAAGTTCTGAAAGAAGCGAAAAACGTGATCATCATCCCCGGCTACGGCATGGCCGTCGCCCAGGCTCAACACCTCGTAAAAGAACTGTCCGACCGTCTCCGCGCCAACGGTGCGACCGTGAAATACGCGATCCATCCGGTCGCCGGGCGGATGCCAGGCCATATGAACGTCCTCCTCTGTGAGGCCGGCGTCGATTACGAGGACCTTTACGAGATGGATGCGATCAACGACGAGTTCAAAACCGCCGACCTTACGATCATCGTCGGTGCAAACGACGTCGTCAACCCCGCGGCCCGTGACACAGTCGGGACGCCGATCTCGGGGATGCCGATTTTGAACGCTGATGCGTGCCCGCGGATCATGATCTTCAATTACGACCTCAAGCCGGGTTACGCCGGGGTCGAGAATCCCTTGTATCAACGCGGTAAGGGTGTCTGGCTTGTATTGGGGGACGCTGCGGAAACGCTGAAGAATGTTCTGGAGCAATGGAAATAAATAAAGAAAGAAAAAGATAATTAAAGGTCCATGCCTGATTTTGCTTTGCAAAAGGCGTGAACCTTTTTTAATTACCTATTAGTTTTGACTTAAGTAAACTAAAACGATTTTCTAAGTGTGAGAAAAAAAACAAAAAGTCGATATTTATTTTCATGCTTAAAAATAAAAATAAACAAATGTTAATAAAAATAACATATTAATCATATTTTTTTCAACATTAATTTACAATATTCACATTATAAAAACAAAAAACTACATTATTCGATATCATTATGTAAAAAATGTAACAAAAAATATGTAAAAAAAAAGATTTCTGTTTTTATTTTCTGATTTAATTGGCATAATCAATTTGACCATTGTTACTAAATTATGGGGGGGGATTTGATTGAGCAACCATGGGTTTAATTTAACAAAAGAGAACATATATAGGAATAATATTATAAATTATGGATATTTTTGTATTAAGGATGCTATTGAGTATTCAATGCTTCATATGCATCTCAATAATATTGATGAATATGATTGGATTTTTTTCGATATTTGATCAGGGGGAATTCAGGTGTTTAAGCAAATCAAAAAAACGTCTCAAAACGTAGCTTTTGCCATGAAACACTTATATAAGGCAGCGCCGTTTTTATTTATCATCATATTTTTCCTTACGATAACGATAACCATCGGAGATTTTTTACTACTTGTTTTACTCAGTGATTTGATTAATGGTATTCAAAAAGTATTAAGCGACGATATCAGCAGAGATGCATTATATACTAAACTGATATTGTTTTCATCCTTGACAATAGCAAATTTTCTTATTCACAGGATTAAGTCAGCTATCGAGGAAAGACAAAAACTGAAGTTCAATCTTTATATCGACGATATAATGATTAAGAAAAACAAATCCCTGGATATATCCTGTTTTGATGATGCCAATTACTACGATATTATCGAATTAGCAAATAAAAACAAAAGAAATCTCAATTTCCTCTATTACCGGATCATCTTTTTTATCGCTTTTTTATTTGCTAATATCATCAATGTTTCGGTAATACTGTATTTAAAAAAATGGTATCACGTCATCATCATTATTATTTTCTGCATTCCATCTTTTTTCTCGACCTTATACTATAATAAGTCTTTGTTTAATTACGATATTGAAAAACAGGACTTGTTAAGAAAAACCGGTTATTTCTCCTGGGTTGTTTTCAGCGCCAATACCGCTAAGGAAATGCGGTTTTTCAACCTGTTTGACTTTTTCGCGAATAAATACAAGGACCATATGAGCGAATACGTAAGGGGAGAAAAGAAGATTGTCAGAAGCAAAGGCCTGTTCGATTCGCTATGCGCCGTTTTGCCTTTAGTCGGCGTTTATATCGTCATGGCCTTTGTTTTTTTTGATATTCTGCAGACCACAAGGTTGATCGGTGATTTCATTTTTTATTTAGGCATTTATATGACGATAAAAGATAAATTCATTGCCATGATCAAGGATTTGGCTAAGATGAGCGAATTAGAATACGAGCGAAACGATAAACATGGAAAGCCTGGATCAGGATATTACCAAGAGTTTCAGCGCCGAAGGCATAGAACTGTCGGGTGGACAAAGACAAAAGCTGGCGATTTCCAGGTGCGTTTTCCGAAAAGCGCAGATCGATGCGATATCATCAATAAGCCGCTATCCTGATAAAGCCGGGAAAAATCATTCAGGATTTTTGCTTCGGCGATGGGATCCAGCGCGGCAGTGGGCTCGTCCATGATCACGAAATACTGTAAATTTTATACTCTGCAGGCAATGAAATATAATACTGAGGGATTATAAAATAATGTATATAGATTTGCGCAACAAAGTGGTAATAATTACTGGTGGATGTGGTGGATTAGGAAGTGCATTGACGCGG
>DGDS01000012.1:0-19021 GCA_002385575.1 Caryophanales bacterium UBA3946
CTCTGAGCGCCCGCAGCGTCCGGCATAACTCACCGCCTTCGTACCAGAGCGCTTCATTGGTCTCCTGTTCGGGGGCGGAGCCGAATTCTTCGGGTATGGTGATCGGCGAATTGGGGTTGATATGCTGTTCTTCGAGTTGTTTGATGATCGAATAGGAAATCACGCGCGAATCTACGATCACGTCGATATCGCTGTCGCTGATATTGAGGAATGCGTTCGAGTCGAACGAGATTTCGTCGATGTTGCTGTCGCCGACGATGACGTAGATGGCGTCAAGGAACTCGGGCAGTTCCGTATCCCATTCGTCGGGGTCATAGGCCAGATTGTCGCGGTCAAGCTCGGGAGCGAGCACGAGCGCGCTATCGGGTTTATCCGCCTCGTTTTCGATATTGATGATCAACGTCGTCGCGATGATCTTCGAGGCAATGATCTTGTCGCGGTTGGCAGGATCGGTTAGCGATGAAATCGAGATGTCGCTGATATCGCTGATTCCCTCGCCTTCCTCGGTGTTGGCCGCGGCGATGTGCTTGATTGCGATGATGAACTTCCGCATCTCGCCGTCGGGGCCGTGATATTCGACCTCGGCGTCGACCGGAAGGTATAGGACTTCATACAGCGAGCCGCCTTCGGCGGTCATCGTCTTCAGTTCGCGCACCGCCGTGTCGACGATGATCCGCGAAGCCACGAGTATCGCGATCTGGTCGTCCTTTTCGTCCTCGACTCCGTCGCCATTGACGTCGGTGGTGCCATCGCCCAGGTCGAGGAGTTTGTCGATGTCGGCCTCTTCGTTTTCAATGATGAGCGGGGCCGCCTTGAGGAGCTTGCGCAACTCGCCGTCGATGCGGACGCCGCCTTCATAGCGATCGTCCCAGTAGAAGTCGGGATGGGTCTCGTTGATCACGAGTCCCTCGACATTGTATAATTCGCTCTTGATCGTCGCCTTCATGACGAGCGACTCCAGAATCACGTCGATATCATCGTCATTCAGGTTCAGGATCTTGTCGGTGTCAATTTCTGAGGAACCATCAGCCAGCATCAGCTTCGCGACCCTGATCAGTTTGCGCAGTTCGCCTTCTTCCGTTTCCGTATCATACCACAGGTGTTCGTTTTCCGGACCCTTCAGTTCGTCAGGAATCACGAGCGAATCGACGTTCTTGATCTCCTTGACCATCGTCCGGCTCAGGATAAGCGAATCGAGCAAGGTGTCGATATCATCTTCGCCAAGCCGTAAGAGGTCTTCCTGCGAGATGATCTCCGGATTATTAAGATCGGGATCTTCGCCAAGGAGGATCTTGGCGCCGAAAACGAGCCGTTTGATTTCTCCGGGACCGTCATCGCTATCGTACCAACGCGGATCGTTAGCCGGCAGGTCGACGACGAGGACGGCGTCCTCGCCTTCGCCAAGTTCGATCAGTTTGTTGATGATCGTGTCGCTGATGATGATCGAGGATAAAACTGTGCCAAGTTCATCATCGTCCGGATCGGTTCTGCCGTCGGATAATTCGAAGATGATGTTCGGATCGATTTCCGGATTATTCAGGTCATCGTCCGGGCCGCTAAAGACGATCTTGATCGCGAGGATCATTTTTCTGATCTCGCCGGATTCGGTCTCGCTGTCATACCAGAGCGGACTTTCTGCATCCAGGTTCACTACGAGTTCGCTGTCTTCGCCTTCACCAAGTTCGATGATCTGCTTGATAATCGTGTCGGTGACGATGATGGAGTCGAGGATCTCCCCGACCTCGTCGGATCCTTCGCCCGGAGTCCCAGTCGTAAGACCGAGGAGGATGTTCGGGTCGAAATCAAAGTTTTCCAGATCGCTATCGCCGAGAATGATCTTCACGGCGCCGAAGAAGGCGCGCAATTCCTCATCCCAGCGAAAATCGTCTGCCGTCAGTTTCACGACGAGGACAGCGTCCTCTTCTGCGCTGAGTTTGATTAATTTATGTATGATCGTATCCTTGATTATTTGCGATGACAGGATCGTGCCCAGATCGTCGTCCTCCGGATCTTCCTTACCATCGGACAGTCCCAACAGCCTGTTCGCATCGAACTGCGGGTTGTTGAGATCGTCTTCCGGTTCGCTAAAGATGATCTTGATCGCCATGATCAGTTTCCGGATCTCGCCGGGTTCGTCATCGGTGTCATACCATGCCGGATCATCGACATCCAGGGTCACGACGATTTCCGAGTCCTCGCCGCTTCCCAATCTGATGATTTCCCGGACGATCGTGTCGGTAACGATGATCGACGACAGGATATCGCCGACCTCGTCGGATTCTTCATCGGGCGCCCCGGTCGTAAGTTCAAGGAGGATGTTCGGGTCGATATTGAAATTGTTAAGGTCGGTATCATCGCCCAGGACCGTCTTGACGGCGCAGAAGAAATCGCGCAGTTCCGTATCCCAGCGGGGATCATCCGCTGGCAGTTTCACGACCAGCATCGCTTCTTCGATGACGTTGCCGTGTTCATCAACCTTGTCGGTGCCGTACTTGATCAGCTGGTTGATGAGCGATTTCTTGAGGACTTGCGAGGACAGGAGTTTGCCCCAGTCGTCGTCTTCGGGATCGACGGAACCGTCGGAAAGATTCAGCAACCGGTTCAAATCGATCATCGATTCCGGATCATCCATGTCTGGGTCATCGCCCAAAAGGATGCGCGCGGCGGTAAAGAAGCGGCGCAGCTCGCCGTCAATCCGGGTTTCCCCTTCATATGTGTCGCGCCAGTCGGTGATGTCGTCAATGATCAGCAGGTCATGCAGATCGCCATCCGGCGCCGTATATTTCTCCAGTAACAGGATGACGGAATCGACGATCAAGTTCGATGAAAGCAGTATCTCGACCTCTTCATCGCTGGGAACAAGGATGTTATCCTTCCCGGCGATGATCCGCGCCGCGCGGAGCAGGCTCCCGATCTCATGTTCCGTCCACTCATCAGGATCGGTAAAGACGGCGATTTCAAATTCGATGGTCTCGCTGGTCACCTGGAGGATGATGTTGCTCAGGTTGTCGCGGATAATGATCGAAGAGGAAAGCGCCTTAGCCAGTTTATCGATCTGTTCGTCGGTAAAGGCCGTCAGATCCACTTCGCCGCCAAGCAGGTTGAGTTCGTAAATCGCCGCGATCGCTTCGAAGAGGGCCTTGAACTCTGTTTTTCCTGCTTCGGACGTCCAGTCGATCTCCCGGATCGTGAATTCCAGACCGCCGGTGATCTCCGGATTGGTCAGGAAGTAGTTGAGGAAATTGCCGATGTTGCTTCTAAAGATCTGCGATTCCGCCAACGCGTCCTTTAATTCTTCGATCTTTTCAGCGTTCAGATTGCTCAGGAAGTCTTCGTTATCAGCGATTCCCAATTCGAGCAATTTGTTCGTCGCGGTAAAGAGGGCGATCATCTCGGCCCGGCCGGATTCGCCCGACCAGTCGAACTCGGAATCGATCGTGATCGTCAGACCCTCGGGCAGTTCGACTGTCTGCAGCATCATGTTGATGATGCCACCGATGTTATGACTTAAAAGATCGGAATTGGAAATATAACCGGCAATTTTTTCGATATTGGTTTCGCTCAGCAGGTCCTTCGGTTCGATCTCGCTTCCCTCGTCGAAGAAACCAACCGAAAACAGGATCAGTCCCAGGCCGACGATGCTTGTGAAGTCGTTAAGTTCGAACTGGTTGACGGTCAGATAGCTCCGGTATTCTTCGGGAAGCTGGTTCACGAGCGCGCTCGCAAGCAGACGCCCGTTGTTGGAAAAGAGCGTCGAGCCGAAGATCGCCTCGCCGAGCGCGTTGATATGCTCGGCGGTGATCTTGGAAAAGTCGATTTCGTTAAAATCGATGGTGGTGATGCCCAATGCCGCAAAAGCGCGGTAGATGTTTCCGAGGTTCCGGATTTCCGCCCCCGCCTGCACGTTGTTCATGTTTACCTGGTCGGTGAAACCGATCTGCGCATAGAACTCGCGGGCCTTTTCGCTGTTGGCAAAGGCCGTAAGCAGTTGGGTACCGACGATGTCGATGAGGGCAAGCGAACCAATGTTGTTCAAAAGCGAATCGACAGTGTCGCCGTCCAGCGTCAACAGGATTTCCGTGTTGTCGCCAAGGTTGTGGAGTCCCAGCGCCAGGGCGTCAAGGACGGCGGCGGCGAGATAACCGATCTCGTCTTCAAAATCGATTTCGAGGATCTGCGGCATGATTTCCTCGAGGTCGATATAGGAATCCAACTCGCCCATCTGATCCTGAAGGATGCCGCTGGTAACCACGTACTCGATCCCGACCGGGATCGCGACCTGGAGGATCTTGAGTTTTTTGATTCCCTCGACGATTTCCGTTTTCACATCATCGTCAAGGGCAAGCAGGCTTTCGAGGTTGATCTCGCCCGAAACGTTTTCCGCGATCAGGCTGTACAGATGCAAAGCCGTGGCCAGTTCCTTACGGAACTTGATTTTGGTATCTTTATATTTTAACGAAAAGAGTTCGTCGAACATGAATTCGTCGAGACCGGCCTTGTCGATCTTGATCAGGCCCGACATTGCCCCGACGTAGGTTTTACGGTAATTCTTCGCGAAGTCGATGACGAAATCGAATTGTTCAAAATCAGGATTCGCTACTTCCAGCATCGGGCCGGCGCTCGTGAAGATCACCCGCGGCGATGCTTCCTCTTGTTCCGACTGATCCGGAACGATTTCAGTAAGTGTGAGCGCGGAATTGGCGATGGAAGTCACGCCGGTAAAGAATATGCTTATGATGAACAGGAAAAGCAGTCCATGCAAAGCAGAAACGCCGGAACCGATCAACCTCGAGGTCAGGGACTTCTTCCCCTTTGGCTTGACGAACAGGTATATGACCCAGAGGATGATCGCCATGATCGGCATGACGATGAGCAGCCAGGCCAAAAAAGCCACGAGCCTAAGCACCATTAGGATCGCCGACGTGCCGAGTTCGTAAATGGAACTTCCCGGAGCGAACATCGCTCCCATATTAGGCGAAATTTGATCCAGGAACGACGGGATCATGCCCTCGATTGTCGATAATTCGACTTCGCCGACTGATCCCAGCGCCGAAAGGTCAAAGGTAAATAACACGCGGGCTAGGATGGGACTTAAAAACCAGCCGATGACGAATAGTCCAAAAAAGCCGGCGAAGAAATAAATCGAGCGGAATGCGCCGAACCAGAATCCAAGCAGAACCGATAAGGCGATCACCGCCAGAAAGCCATAATTGAAATAAGTAATCAAATCTATATTTTCCATAAGTGTTCTCCCGCCTTATTATAACATATCTTAAGCGGATTTAATATGATTTTCGCTGTTTTTTCACAGAAATTTATAAGTAGAACACCCGGGAGACCCGGGCGTTTGTGAAAATGGTACGAGCGGCGTACCCGTCCCCACGGGGGCAGAAAGCCCCGGTATTATTATAAGCAACTGGTTTGGAATTATGCGGGCGGAAGCGTCCTTTTTAAAAACTGGCGCGTTCTTTCCATCCGCGGGTTGCGAAGGATTTCCGCGGGCGGACCGCTTTCAATGATTTTCCCTTCGTCCATGAAGACGATCCGGCGCGCCGCTTCGGCAGCAAACCCCATCTCGTGGGTGACGACGATCATCGTCATCCCCGTCTCCGCAAGCTCCTTCATCACCGCCAGGACCTCGCCGACCATTTCCGGATCGAGGGCGCTCGTCGGTTCGTCGAACAGCATGAGCTTCGGTTCCATGACGAGGCTGCGGGCGATCGCCACCCGTTGTTTTTGTCCGCCCGATAACGTCTGCGCCGAACGGTTTGCATGCTCCGCCATCCCAACGGCTGAAAGCGCCCTGAGCGCCCGTTCTTCCGCTTCGCTTTTTGACAATTTCCGCACCTTTCTGAGCGCAAGCGTCACGTTCCCCAGCACGGTCTTATTCGCAAACAGGTTGAAGGACTGAAAAACCATGCCGATTTCCGCTCGCAGGCGGTTTTCGTTCACACCGCGGGAAGTAATGTTTTGACCCGCGAAATGGATCTCCCCGGAATCGGGGTATTCCAAAAGATTCACGCAGCGCAAAAGCGTTGACTTTCCCGATCCGGACGCGCCGATGATGCAGACGGTTTCGTTTTCGTAAACGGTCAGATCGACGTTGTCCAGGACGGTTTTCCCGCCGAATGATTTGCATAAGTTTTTTATTTCCAGAATTGGTTTCATGGCGTTAATTACTGCTGGGCAGCTCCCTTACCGTAAGATTCATCCTCTTTTCCAGCGCCATGATCAACCGCGACGTCGAAAACGTCACGACCAGGTAGATCACGGCAGCGATGAGGAACGGTTCGTAAGTCCGGTAATACTGATACTTGGCATCCTGCGCCACGAAAAACAATTCGGCGACGCCAATGACGTTGAGGACCGAGGTATCCTTGATGTTGATCAGGAATTCGTTGCATATCGCCGGCAGGGCGTTTTTGATTCCCTGCGGAAAAATGACATGTCGCATCGCCTGCCAGTAACTCATGCCAAGACTGCGCGCCGCCTCCAACTGGCCTTTGTCGACGGATTCGATCCCGCCGCGCAACACCTCGGTCAGATAGGCGGCGGTATTGAGGGTGACGACGACGAGCCCGGCGGTCATCAGGGTGAAGACTCGGTCGATGGCGGCCTGGGAGACCCGGAAAAGCGCCGCCAGGGCGATCGGGAAAAGGTAATAGATGATCACGGCCTGAACCATCATCGGCGTGCCGCGGAAGACGTTAACGTAAGTCTTCACAAGCGTCGCTCCCGTTCTTTTCGAAAAAGCGGTAATCTCGCCATCGCGCTCATTGACCGGAAGCGTCCGGAAAAAGACGAACACGATCGCCAGCAACAATCCCGCGAGCGTGCCGATCAATGACAGCCTAAGCGTCACCGCAAGCCCGCGCAGGAAATCGGGCCAATAACGAACAACGATATAGACCATCGAGGCAAGGAACCGTTCCTGTCCGGGAATCCGCGGTAAATCCCTGACCTCAAGATAAGCCGCAACGACCGGCAATGCCACATACTCGACGACCTGCGTCGCAAGGACTATGAGCAGGACCGGCCGGATGAATTTCCTGATCTTCCGGGCGCGCGGCCAAAACCACAGCGCCAGTCCCGTCCCGGTAAGAACAACCGGAATAAGCCGCGCCCCCGCCGGGATGTTCCCATAAATCGACACACCAGCGCGGGGCGCGACCATCGTCCTGATCCCTAAAACAATGATCAATAGCGCGATCAGGACCAACGAAACGTTTGGAAACCTACTTCTCCTGCGCATTGCTCCGTTCGACCGCTTGTTCCATGATCTTTCGCCGCGTATCTTCGGGAATCGCCGCGAGGATGTTGTTGATCCGGTTTGTCAGTTCATCCTCGCCCAACCTGAGCGCGACGGCGACCGCCACCGCTTCCTTGGAAACGATAAAGCCGGGATCGAGTTCCCTGTAGGTGAATTGCGGGTTTCCGGCCACGATTCCGAGCGCGACCGGCATTTCAAGGATCGTCGCATCGTATTTGTTGCTGAGGATCGCGGTAAGGATGTCAGGGATGCTTTTCAAAGGCGTCGCATGCGTAACGCCCGGCATCTGGTCGATCAACTCGTCATAGACGGTGCCGTGCTGGCCAACGACCCTGGCGCCGTCAAAATCATCGATCGCCGTGGCACTCGCAAAAGGCGAATCCTTCCGGACTAACACGACGTGGACGCTTTGGTAATAGGCGTCTGTGAAATTGACCGATTCCTTCCGGTCGGCGGTCGGGCTCATACCGGCGATGATGGCATCGATCTTCCCCGATTGCAGGGAAGGGATGAGCGCATCCCACTCGAGTTTTTCAATGACGAGCACCTTGCCGAGGCAAGCGGCCACGGCCTTGGCGATCTGGACGTCATAGCCGTCGGCATACTTGCCGGGAGCGTTGTTGATCGGGTGGTTGTAAGGTGACGGATCGTTCTCCGTCCAATTAAAGGGCGCATAATTGCATTCGAGGCCGACGATCAACTGGTCGGCGCGGGCGATTTCGACTTGGGCAGTATCGCTGTTGCAGGCTCCAAGCACGAATGCAAGCGCCAGAAGGCATAGGTAAACAAAAGCCTTTCTCATTATGTATTCCTCCTCGGTATTATTCCAACAAAAAAAGCGTCACATGGACGCTAACGATTATCAGGATAATTGATTGCGTTTAGCGCCTCTACTTTGGGAAGTAGGAGTGCCATGCGTATTCCGCATGACCCCACGCGCACCGCCCACCGGCGGCCGCGTTCGGCGGCGTAACCTTTCGCACGCTTCATCGGATGTCTCCTCCGCGCGTTACTCTTTTACGCCGCAACCTCTAAACCAATGTTTTGCTTATTTTGTTGTTGCTATATATTATACGGATGACGCCGTAAATGTCAAGGCTTTTTTCATTAAAACGCTTTTAGTTTCCAAATCCGGATAAAAAAGGACGCCTTGGTCAGGCGTTCCTTTTTCATGCATCATATATACTCCATGCGGTAATGGTACGCATCCAGACATGGAACGAAGCCGATCTTCCGATAGACGTGGTTGCTTATCGAATTGGCGACGTCAACGTTAAGAGTCGGCGTCTTCCCTTCGTCCTGGATCAGCCGGCAGGCGTGCGTCACCAGCGCCTGCATGAAGCCGCGGCCGCGGTAGGCAGGATCGGTATAGGCGAACCTGATGGTGGCGTAATGGTCGGTTTCCCGTCCCACGTTAACGATCGCGACGAGTTTACCTTCATGGTAATAACCGAACGCCCGCGCAAGCAACTGCTCCGCGGTCTTAAGCGCCGCTTCCGGCGCGATCTCTGTTCCGAAGCATTCCTGGTTGAACCCCATCGCAAACCGCCCCATCGTTTCCAGATCGGCGGCGGAACAGGGTTTCGCGTTGGCGCACAGACGCCCTTCGCCGTTAAAAACCATGATATCCATCGCCATCGCGAGTTTGAAAACGACCGGATGACTTTTTTCATAAGTCGCGATAAAGGCGGAGGTGATTTCCGCCGTGCCGAGGATTTCGGAAAACACCAGGCCGTTGGCATCGATGGCGGAAACGAGTCCGGAAATGCCAGCGGGATTGCCGACGAGGACGAGCGGGTAAGTGGCGCTTCTGATCGCAAGCAGAACGCCACCGCCATCATCCACCCTGATCGCATAACTGCTTTCGTCCAGTTCGCGGTCAAAAAGTATCTTAGCGTTATGGATCGCCATCCCGTATTCGATCTCGTTGGCGAAGAGGATGGCTTGATTAGCAGAAAGAAAATCCTTCCCGCGTTCGTATATCGTAATCATGTTAACACCTACAATTTCTCGATGAGGTCGCGGATCGTGTCCAGAAACGCTTCCTCGCCCCAGCGGTTGATCTTGAAAAACATCGCCTGGCTGCCGCCCGCGGTGATAACGGTCAGGAAATAATCGCCGTCCGTGCCGGCCAGGACCACGGTAAGACTGACGCGGTTTTTCCCAAGATAACTGTAACGCTCGTAAACGCGGACGGCGCAACGAAAATCGCCGCGACTATAATCGCTGCCGTCCTCATATGTCGCGGAGATGCTTCCCGAAAGCGCCGCCCCATCGATCTGCTTTAAGATCGTATCGAAATCGCCTTTGACGCGTTTTGTGATTTTTGCCATGACCTCATCCTCCAATTCGTATTCCCCATAAGTATATCATTTTGCAAGCAGTATCTCAATACCGGAATGGTTAAAAAAACGGCTTCCTTTCCAGGAAACCGCATGTTCATTCATACCACTGTTTCTGCTTTTCGTACATTTTCGCGTACTCGCCGTCGGGATTCGCCATCAGCGACTTGTGGGTCCCGTCCTCGATCACCCGGCCGTCCTTGAAGACGATGATCCGGTCGGCCCTTTTCGCAAATCCTAATCGGTGCGAGATGAAGATGACCGTCCGGTCGCCTTTGAGGCTGTAGATGAAATCGTACATCTCGATTTCTCCAAGCGGATCAAGATATGCGGTCGGTTCGTCGAGAATCCAGATCCGCGCGTCCTTGTTCGCCAGCAACCTTGCCACCGCCAGCCGCTGCCATTGGCCTTTGGATAATTCGACGCCCTTCTTGATCTGCCCGAGCGTGGTGTCAAGGCCGTTAGGAAGGCTTTCGACGAACTCCTTCATCCCGACGACATGGAGGATCTCCCAGATCTCCTCGTCAGTAAGGTGGCGGCGGACATCGCCCAGGGCGACGTTCTCCCGGATTGTGAACTGGTATTCGATGAAATCCTGGAAGATGCACCGGCAGCTGTTGCGCAGGGAACCGAGCGCCTCGCTGGTTTTCCGGTCGTTGACGAGGATCGCACCCTCGTACTTCTTCGACAGTTCCATCAGCATGTTGACGAAGGTCGTCTTCCCACTGCCGTTGACGCCGACGATTGCCAGGACGTCGCCGGCATTGATCGCTAGATCCAACCGGTTGAGCGCCCGGTGTTCGGACTGGGGATAGGTATAAGTCACGTCGCGGAAGCGGATGCTGAATTTTTCGGGAAGGGAACTTTCGTCGTTGGGTAGTTCTTCTTCCGTTTTCATCAGATCAAGATAATCCTTGTATACGTTGAAGTCCCATTCGTACCAGGAAAACATCCGCGAAAATCCGGTCAGCGTCCACTGGAAATTCATGATCGTTGTGATGATCATCGTGAAATAGCCGATTTCCTGCCGGCCGGCCTTGATTTCCCCAACGACCACGTACAACAGCCCGACGGCGATGAATATGTAGAGGATGCTGGGGATGAGGTTATAGACGGAAACCCGGGTTTCCGCCTTGATCGTGGCGTCACTCCATTCGTCGTTCATCATCCGCCAGCGTTTCGAAAGATGCCAGTACAGGCGGTTGGCGATCGCATCCTGATGGGCTTCCTTGCTCCGGCTGGTGCGGTAAAGGTAATTCCTTCTCTTATAAAGGGCGTCGGTGTCACGGTAGGTTTTGTAGACTTTGTCGCCGCAGTAAGAACCGATCACGACGTAGATCGCGGAAGCGCCGAGGAAGGCCAGGGCGATCCAAATGCTGATGCGGGAAATGATGATGACATAGAAAATAAGGTACATGATCGATTCGGTCATATAGCGGATGAAGTCCGCGGCCAGGTTCATATACGCCTCGGCGCCGCTGCGGCGTACCATCTCGATCTTCATACTCACGGCATGGGTTTCATAACTCTCCCAGGTCAGTGCTGCGAGTTTCCGCGTCAATCCCAGTTCAAATTTCGTCTTCAGGTCGCGGTAGACGCGGACGCCCAACAACCGGTAAGCCAGGAAAACAAGCTTGAACGCGAAAATGACGGCCACCGCGCCCAGAAACGGCATGACGGTCTGCATGAAGTCAAGGTCGGGGTCGGTAAACAGGGCATAGGCGATGTTCGTGGCGATTTCGGGAATACGGAGGGAAAAATACATCGCCACGGAACTAATGATGCTCAGGACCAGCATGAGGACGAACGGCGCCCTTCCTTCCCGCAGCGCCTGGGCCAGGACGACGCGCAAAAGTTTGAGGGATTGCCAGCGTTTAATCTTCATCGCCGGTCACCTCGCTTTGATAGAGTTTCTGCTGGGAAGAAAAGAGTTCGTAATAATAACCTTTCTTCCTGAGGAGTTCGTCGTGGATTCCCATTTCCGTGATTCGGCCGTCGCGCATCATCACAATCCTGTCCGCAAGCCGGGCAAAGGAAATGCGATGCGAGATCAGGATCGCCGTCTTCCCCTCGAGCGCGGCCCGGAATTCTTCAAGCATCCGTTCTTCCTCGTAGGGGTCGATCGAAGCCGTCGGCTCGTCGAGAATCAGGATTTCCGGGCTGCCCATGTAGGCGCGGGCCAGGATGATGCGCTGCCATTGGCCGATACTCAAGTCCTGGCCGTTTTTATCATATTCCTTACCGAGGATCGTGTCGATCCCCTCGGGCAGTTTGTCAATGATGTTCCCCAGGTTCGTCTTTTTGATGGCCACCGCCAGCATCTCATCGTCCTCGAGGTTCTCGATCCGCCCGAAGCCGATGTTGTCGCGGAGGCGGAGGCTATACTTGGCATAATCCTGAAAGCCGATGCCGAAATATTTGTAATACTCGTTTTTGTCGAGGTCGGAAATATCGCGGCCATTAAAGCGGACGACGCCCTGATCGGGAGTGAGGATCCCAACCAGAAGTTTGCACAGCGTCGTCTTACCGCTGCCGTTGTATCCGAGGATCGAGACGATCTCACCGCGACGGATCTCCAGGTTCACATCTTTGACTGCGTCGCCCTTCTGGTGCGGGTAACTGAAGGCGACGTTTTCCAGTGCGACGGATTCGAACTCGCCAAGTTTGAGTTCGAAGGACGGGTAATCCCGCTCCCGCATTTCCTCGCGCTCCTCTTTAGTCAAAGGATAAAGCATCGAGATCATCGTCGGCGCGTACTTGACGAACTGGGTGATCTGCTGCGTCGGGTGCTTGAACTGCCCGGCCGCATATACAAGCGACATCCCCGCCGACTCGATTAGCGCGAGTTCGCCAAGATTGATCCGGCCTTGGGATACCATGTATATCAACAGGAAGATCAAGCCATTGTTGAAAATGAAACTGAGAATGCTGATGATCTGGTTGACCGCGTTATCCTGGAGTTGGATCCGGAAGTTACGGTCGCGA
Organism: Caryophanales bacterium UBA3946; assembly: GCA_002385575.1. Taxonomy (GTDB): domain Bacteria; phylum Bacillota_I; class Bacilli_A; order ML615J-28; family CAG-698; genus UBA3946. The sequence continues at coordinate 12,598 of DGDS01000012.1, forward strand.
ATGGTATAATACAGTTCCTTGAACCGGCCAAAGAAATATTTCTCGAGGCGGTTGATCTTCGTCTCCTTGATATAGGCCTTATCCTGCAACAACGAGCGATAATAGTCCATCTCTCGCCGCGGGCCGACGTTTTCCTTGTCTACCTTTGCCTGCTTGCCGGTGATGATGAGCGAAGTGACGATGTTCACGATGAACAGGATCAGGCAGTAGATTCCCGCCACCCAGTTGAAGGCGAAGATGATGCCGAGGTAGAGCAGTTTCGAGAAGGAAAAATTGATCAGAAAGCTGATCAGATGCCAAGGCAGCTGCTGAAACATATAAAGATAAGTGTAGGTAAATTCATATTTGTTATAAATGTCGCTGTCGTACATGTTGACCTGCGGCAGTTTGCCGAGTTTGTAAAGCAAAAGGACCCGGAAATACCGATCCGCCTGTTTGTAATAATGACGCTCGGTATAGTCAACAAGAAAGCGCAGCACCTGCTCAAGAACAACGGAAAGGATCAAATACAAAAAGACCGGGACCAATACCGCCGTGATCCCGACATTCCCGGCAAGCATGTCCACAATGCCATTGGTCGCGTCCCGGAGCATGAACAACGCGTACGCCGAAACGCCGATCGACATGATAGTGAGTAAAACCATGAGCGGAAACAGCACGGGTGAAGCCCGCAGGATGCATCCGATCATAAAAAAAAGCGTGGAAAGCTTGAATTTTTGTACTTCTTTTTGCGCGTCCATGATTTGTCTCATCTCCCTGACATTGGCACGATAATAATGTTATCATAATTTGACGAAAAGGGCAATATGGAAAAACAGGTTATTTTATTAAATGGCTTTCATAGAAAAAGGCGCGTTTGCGAGCGCGCCCTTTGTTTTTATAGTTATTTCAATTGCTCGAGGGCTTCTAAAAAGCCTGACACGTCTTCTTCAGTGCCGTCAAACTCGAATTTCGCGAGGATCGGCACTCCATAGGTGTCGGCGATGACATCGGCCGCCAGACAGTAGGCCTCGCCGTAGCTCTTATCGCCGCTTGCGGCGACGGCGCGCAGCTTGTCGTAATTGGACGCAAGAAAATCTTCAACCTCGGGCGGCACCTCGCCGTACCCGTCCGTATAAGTTATCAGAACGAAATCCGCGTCCGCGGTTTCCGAACCGTTCTCGATCTTCATAACGTCCTTAAGCCCTAGTTTGTCTACGAAGGCTTCGACGTTTCCGGTCCTGCTTGCATATATGATCTTCATTTCACCTTACTCCTTTCTTAAGTCTTCAAGGACATTTTATCATTAATGCCGATGATTTTCAAATAATATGAACCGCAAGTTCTCGCTCTTTCCGACAAAACCGCCCGGTCAACGCTAAGTAGACGGGAAAGATTTGCATTTTCACACGCCAGCGACTATAATATTATCGTGACGGATATGGAAATCGGCGACAGAATCAAACAATATCGCAAAGAACACAACTTAACCCAGGAGGAATTCGCCCGCAAGATCCACGTTTCCAAGCAGGCGGTAAGCAAATGGGAAACGAAGCGGGGCTATCCCGACATCGCGATTTATCCGACGCTTGCGGAGATGTTGAAGGTGAGCGTCGACGAATTGTTGGGAAGCCGGGCCGCGACACGAGCAAAACCGCGCCGATGGTTCATATCGCCGCCATCGCGGTCGCGGTCGTACTTATAATCATCGTCTCGTTGTTTATATTCCGGCCTGGCCTAAAACGACGCGCTGAACGCCTCCTGGGCATGGATCTTCCGCCCGTTGCTATCTATGAGCGGAAAGATTTCACCAAATGGTCGGTCTATAACGACTTTTATCCCGACACCATCGCCCAGTACGTTTTCAAGGAAACGGACGAACTGACGGCGTTCGCGGCGAACCTGACGGAAGATTCCGAGTGGAGAATACTTTTGGAAGACCAGCTCGCCTTTTTGCCGGGAATTGCCCGCCTGTATGCCGAAAACTGCGATTATTGTAGGTTGATCAAGCTATCCGCCGGAAAACATATCCTGGCTTGTTATCAGATAGAGAACAAGCGACAGATCATCATTGAATTTTCAAGGGAGGAACACGATGAAGATTAAGACCTTGCTCATATTATTGATTGCCATTGTCCTGTCCTCATGTGACCCACAACAACCGCCAACACCTTCCGATTTCGAGATTGAGACCGGACTTTACGCGGTCGAGGAATGCGTCTACCTGGCGCCGTGGTTCTCTACAACCCGGGACGCGCAATCCCAGGGGCTACGCGGTATCGCCGCAATCGAACTTGATGACAAATACACCTGCGTCCCAGAGATGATCAAGCAAGACATCGACCCGACTGCTTTCGCCTTCTCGTTAAACAACGATTTTGATATCGATACCATCATCAAACGCTACGACCTCCATCTTAACGGCCGATACGCGGAAAAGACGCTCTTCGTCGACGGAGAAGGCGTCATCTACCTCGCCATTTGCAGAGTTACAAACAACGGGAATCTCCTGATCAATTTCGTGTGGCGTATATCAAAAGAAAGCGCCTATCTGGAAACGGGAAAACTGCTTGGCGAGGAAGGCCTGTACCGTTATACCGATACGGAATTTCGCGTCCTCATTGCGCAACTGCAGACGCTTGAAGAGAAAACGGGTGAATTAGCAACCTTGATTGCCGAGTTGGAATCCGTACTTCCGTTGGAAAACGCCGTCGAAAGCAAGGACGAACCGTTCCATGCTACCTACCTGATTGGTGATAACCTCGTCCTTTGCTGCGATGAGACCGGAACGGGTGCGGAAAAGGCGATGTCATTCGAACTCCTTTGTTTCAAGCGTTACTCAAGCGGATACGGGCTTCGTAATCGTATTTTTAATGTGAAATATTTCGAAGAATTCATCGATAACTATTACGATAACGAATACATTGGCGATTTCATTTATAGGGACGCGCAGAACGAGATTTCGATCAGGTTCAGCAATCGCGATGACTGTGCTATAAGGATAGGTCCCGGGATGCAGTATAAAGCCTGTGAGTACCGGATTGAAAACGGATTGCTCATCATCGAAAGCGGCGACGGTAAAACCTACTGCTTCGTGCCGGCGGACCTCAACCTCGTCTTCCGGGCGGACTTATCGGATGCGGAAATCGACATCCCCGACCACGCCGTCTTTGTTCCTATTCCCAGCGTATGAAAAAACGCCGGTCACGCGCCGGCGTTTTGTTTATCAAGGGCGGATATGACATCCGCTTTTAATTTTTCCAAATCTTCAGGCTTCGGAGCATAATAGACCCGTACCGGGTCGATCAACGGTGTAAACCCAAGCGCATCCAACGTACCCGCTATTTCCCCGGCGCTCTGACCGCCCCAGCCGTAACTGCCAAACGCCACATAGGAAATTCCGACCGGGGAAAGTCCCTTCAGGTAATTAAGGAAACCGGCGACGCGAGGCAGGGTGGTGTTGTTGAAGGTGGGCGACCCGACGGCCAGGTATTTTGCGTCCGCGATGTCGGTGATGATTTCGGAATCCGGGGTGTCGCCGAGGTGATACATCCGGACAGGAATGCCGAAATCGCGGAAAGCCTCGGTAATCGCCAGCGCCATGCGCGCGGTGCTGCCCCACATCGAATCATATACGACGACAGCCTTCTCCTGTTTTTGCGCGGAGGTCAGATAATCGTAGAGAGAAAAGATCGCATCGATTCTATCCTTCCAGATGACTCCGTGCGAAGTCGCGATCATTTCGATATCCAGGTCCCGAACCGCTTCAAACGCCCGCCGCGCCTGTTTCGTATACGGCAAGACGATATTGCTATAATACTCCTTCGCGGCTTTCATCACCGTCGCCAGGTCATTTTCCCCGTCGAACAGTTTCGACGTCGCATAATGCTGGCCGAAGATATCGTTGCTGTAAAGGATTTTGTCCTCCGGGCAATAAGTCACCATGTTGTCAGGCCAGTGGACCATCGGCGCCTGAATGAAGCGCAAGGTGCGCTTTCCGATGGAGATCTCATCTCCCGTCTTGACCGGCACCACCGGAAGCGAGCCGTACATCGCGTTAAGGGCTTTTACGCCGGTGGGAGCGGACGAGTAAATCTTCGCGTTGGGGGCCAGTTCCACGATTTTCGGAAGCGCGCCGCTATGGTCGGGTTCGCCGTGATTCGAAATGATGACCTCGATCCGACCAGGATTGATCACCGAGGAAATCCGGTCGAGTAGTTCGTCGGTAAAACCAGCCTTGACGTTATCGATCAGCGTGATCTTCTCGTCAAGGATCAGATAAGCATTATATGTCGTTCCCATTTCGGTCGCATAGCCATGGAACTCGCGTAATTGCCAGTCGATGGCCCCGACCCAGTAAATATCTTCCTTGATTTTATATGCTTGCATGATACACCTCTTTTCTTTTTCTTTTCATTTGCATTTTATCATCATCCCCGCAAACATGCAAACAATTTGCTTTGCGAGGAATGCAAAGCCGTCCAGGAAAACCATGACGGTTATTTTTTAATGATTATATGAAAAAACCTGTAAACGAATTGCGAAAGCTGCCGTTTACAGGTTTGACTACAAATTCTTTATTTGAATGCGTCCGCGACCGCTTCTTCCGTTTTCGCGATGATGACGTTGAGGACGGTCGTCGATTTGAACTGCGGATTCAGCAGGACGATTTCCTCGATGTTATCGCCGCCAAGGTCAACCGTATAGCGGAGTATGACCTCGTAAATCTTTCCGACCGCATTTCGTGTCAGGGTGAGCGTACCGTTTACGAATTCATATTCCTCGCCGTTCACCACAAGCGTGGCCGTGGCGAGGTTCCCCGTTTTATCGGGATCGTAATACGAGACGGTGAAGGTATATTCCGTCGACCCCTCCGCAAGTTCCAAACCGAAAAAGCGCGGGACGCGTTTCAGGGTGTTCAATGTTTCCTCAAGGCCGGAAATCTTGTAATTTGTTCCGGAAGCCGTCCGATAGAGGAGTTCGACACGGTATTGGGTGTTGGAATTCAAACCGTCGATCGTTACTGTTCCGTCAACGACGGGTTTCGTCACGCTGCCGACCCGGACCATCAGGGTATCGATCCGATGCGTGTAGGCTTCGATTAGTTCGGCGTTCACGGTGATGGAGTTTTCCGTGACCTCCGCGACCTCAAAGTTAACCTCGGGGTCGCGGGTGACGATGAGCAGGCAGTTCGAATCAAGGCGCTCAACGCCGTCGGAAGGCGAATTCATGACCCGGAAGTCGTCGCCATCGCGGATGATCATCGTCGAGGAACCGCCACCGTCAAGGTTATAGGCGTCGGTGCAGTTGTAGTGTTTCATGATTGCCGCCATCTCGTTGACGTGCACGCCGTACATGCCCTTGCTTTCCTGACGTCCGTCGACGACCGTCATGATGATCGTGCCATCGACACGGACCCCGACCATCGTCCGCGGATGTGGGCCGTCAAGGGATGAAGTCAGGTATTCGCCGTTTTTCAGAAAGTGGCTGTTGTGTCCGGTGACCGCGGTCGCGCGGGCGAAGGCGCCGGTAAATTCGTACTGGGCGCGGATCTTCTTCCCGACAGCAAGCGCCGCTGCGACGTCGGCGTTGTTCGTCAAAATCGCGAACTGACCGCGCGCTACCGAGGTTACCTCGGTGCTCGTGATCACGCCACGGCCGTAGAAATCGTCGATGTTGTTCGGAAGCGCGTACTCGGCGTTCTCGACGTAAAAGGCGGCCTGATAGCCTTCCGCGGGAATGGTAATCGGGACGTATTGCTTGTCGGTGTTATAGGTGCCAAAATATATGGCGGTCTCGTTGGCGCCGGGCAGGGCGTTGCGTTTCTCGATATCGAATTCCGCGACGATGTCCCCGTTCTCGTCATAAACCGCGAGACGCATGTTCGCCGTCTTTGTCGGTTTGCCGGCGATGATCGGGTTCGTCGAGCCGTCATTCGCAAATCCGATCGCGTAGTTGCTGGTGTTCGTCTTGAAATATTCGCCGTCGGTAACCACGGGATTGTTGGTCTGGTAGCGGAAGTTTCCGATGCCGTTGATGTCGAAAAAGTCGCCGTTGATTCCGGCTATGACCCGCCAACCCGGGTTTTCCTGCTCGTACTGGCGGGCGAAGTTCCGGACCGAGGTACGCGTCCACTGGTGATTGTTGAGGTTCGCATAACTGACGATCTTCACTCCCGCTGATGCCGGGATTTCCAGGACGTTCACCTGCTGGGCATAATAATTTCCGCTCCTGATCGTCTCGCCCAGATCAGTGTATTGCTTGATGCCGTAATCAAGCTGGTTGGTCTCCTTCCGTGATGTCACGAGATATCCCGCGCCACCGGTCTCGGTGACGATGCCGGTGTTGGCATGAAGACCGGTATCCGGCAGCAGGATCACGGCCATAAACATTAACAAAATGGCCGTCAGGATTCTTTTCATTTTCCTCATATTTCCCTCTCTTC
>DGDS01000012.1:19163-40833 GCA_002385575.1 Caryophanales bacterium UBA3946
CCGGCGGCTTTTCAATTTCTAATCTACGTGGCTTATAAAAAAATTAAAAGGCTATCGCCGGCGGCGATAGCTTGATCAAAGAATCCAGGCGTGGAATCTCGTATTCCTGTCGGCGCAGTTCGTCGATGATCGCGGGCAGCGCGTCGAGGTTGTCGCGGGAGATGGAATGAAGGAGGATGATCGCGCCGTTGTGCAGGTTGTCGATGACTTGCCGGTAGGCGTAATCCTGCCCGCGCGTCTTTCCTTCGTCCCAGTCCCGATACGCGATCGACCAGAACACGGTGCTGTAACCGAGCCGTTGAACCCGGAGCAGCGCTTCGCGGTTAAACTTCCCGGCCGGGGGACGGAACAGTTTTGGCATATCCAGACCGATCAAGTCGCGGTAAGCGGCCGCGGCTTTTTCCAGGTCTTCTTTCAGTTCGTCAAAACTTAACGTCGTGATGTCGCGATGCGACCACGAGTGGTTGCCGGCCAGATGGCCTTCTGAAACAATCCTTTTCAGCAGCTCGCTTTCCCGTCGGATGAAATCACCGGTCACGAAGAAAACGGCGCGAACGTTCTTTTCCTTTAAAACGTCCAGTATTTTCGGCAGGACGCCGTTGTCATATCCGGCGTCAAAACTCAGATATACTTTTTTCTCATCGGGAGAACCGACATAATATGTCGAGGTTCCCGCGATTTCCCGGGCATAGAAGCCGATGTCGGGTTGCCGGTGCTCGTTGTTGCGCTTAAAACCCCAGCCGTAGCTTTTCCCCGCGCCGAGCAGCGCCTGAACGAATACATAAAACAGAATAACAAGTTTTTTCAAAGCAACCTCCTTTTATGTATTCATTCTTATTGTTTGCTGAAAAGCGCGTTTTTTAACCGGAAGATGCTGCCATGATAATTGATGACAAGCCCGGTGATGGTAATAAAATTGCCGTAATAAAGAACGAGCAGCGAAAGCGAGAGCACGGTGATGATCGAGTAACCAATGCCGAAGCGGTTGAAGACATTTATGACGATCACATACAGCGTCAACAAAAGATAAATAAAAAGGGTCGCGAAAACGGCGCCCTTGTATGCGTCGCGGATGCGCATCTTCTTCGGCGGCGCGTAAATGTAGAGGATCAGGACGGTCAGGAAGATCACGAACAGTTCAAGCGTAAACTGCCCAATCTTGACGAGCCAGAAATGGTCGCCGGCGGCGATTTTCCTGATCAGGTAATTGCCGAGGAAGACGATAAAGAGTTCAAAGAAAAACACGAGGATCAGCATCGAAAACATCAAAAACGCGCTGATCCGGTTTAACAAGCCGTGGCGCGGCTTGATTTCGTAATATATATAATCGGCAATACGGTTATAACCATTGATTGTCTTCGAAGCCGCCCAGAGGAGGCTGATAAAGATGATGGCGGAAAAGGAACTCAGCGAAAACGTCGGCAGCGCCGCCTTGAGCGTTTCCGAAAAATTCTCCGAAAGAATCTCGATGATCCGCGGCAAAAGCACCGTTTCCAAAACGTTTGAAGAAGAGGCGACGATCTGGAAAACGATGATGAGCAAGGAGATGGCGGATACGAGCATGTAAAAGGAAAGGCTCGCACTGTTGCGCGCGACGTTATATTTCCGGTTATAGGCGTTGAAGGCGCCGATGAAGGAGCGAAGCGGCCTTAGCAACTTCATTTTTCTCACCGCAAATATTTTTTGCCCCGCGTTTGATTATATACATCAAAACATCGGGGCAAAAGCTTTCAATATCGCCACAAACACTTTCTTGAAGATCGATTTCTTCGATGCCTCCTCTAACGTCACCAGCCGTGATTGCTCGAGACATTTCCGGAAATCGTCCGCCATTTCCGTGACCGCGCTTGTCCGGTAAAGGAGGCAGGAAGCCTCGTAATGCAGATATAGGCTACGGAAATCGAGATTTGCCGAACCAAGCAGGGCGATCCGGTCGTCGACGATAACGGTCTTGGAATGAACGAAACCGGGCAGATAACGGTAGATCTTTACGCCGGAGGCGATCAGTTCCGGAAAATGGGACTGGCTGACATCAAAGATGATTTTCTTATCCGGGATTTCCGGCATCAGGATGGACACCTCGACCCCGCTTTTCGCCGCGATCTTAAGCGCCGTAACCGTCTCGTTGTCGAGGATTAGGTAGGGCGTGGTGATGTAAAGATGCTTTTTCGCGGCGTGGATCATCTGCAGATAGATATCAGCGATCGCCTGATTGTTATCGAGGGGACCGTCGCCGAACGGTTGGACGTAGCCGCTCGCGCTATAGGCGACGCTCGGCTTGTATTCGCCGTAATCGATGTTTTCGCGCGTGCAGAACTGCCACATCTGCAGAAACAAAAACGTCAGGTTCCAGACGGCGTCGCCCTTAAGAAGCATCGCCGTGTCCTTCCAATATCCGAACAGTTTCTTCTTGTTGATATATTCGTCAGCGATGTTGATTCCACCGATGAAGCCGACGTTCCCGTCGATGACGGTGATCTTCCGGTGGTCGCGGTAATTGATCGCCATCGACAGACGCGGCCGGAAGGGATTATAATTGATGACCTTGATTCCCTTGCGCTGGACGCGCTTCTTAAAGTTGTATTTCAAGCCCTTGAGACTGCCGAAATCGTCGTAAATGACGCGGACGTCAACGCCGGCGCGCGCCTTTTCTTCCAGCACGGCGCACACACTGTCCCACATCACGCCTTCGGAGATGATGAAGTATTCCATGAAGATGAACTTCTCCGCCCGGCTCAACTCGATCAGGAGTTCCTGATGGAATTCCTCGCCGCTTGTCAGCGGGCGGGCCAGCGTGTTCTCGTAAACCGGCATGCCCGTCAGATTGGTGATATAGCCGGTCATCTTCCGGAAATCATCGTCGTCGATCGGGATGTCGAGTTCGGCCTTCTGCAACTCTCCGGCTTTGACGCTATAAAGTTCATGGAGGAACCGCTTCGTCCGTTTTGAAAGACGCAATCTTCCAAACAGGAGGTAGAGGACGACGCCGACGAAGGGAATGATCAAGACGAGCAAGAGCCACGAGATCTTGTAGGCAGGATTAAAGGACCTGTTCAAGATCGCGATCGCGACGATGATGCTCAGGCCGGTGAAGAAATAAGTGACATAGACGCGCTTATAGGATAATTGCCAGGTGATGAACACCACGAAACCCAGCTGTAATAAAATCAAAAAACTGAAAATAAAAGCGCGGCTGACCAACAGTTTGAAGATTTTCTTCAACAACTTGACCATATGTCCTCCGAAAAAAATATGAACTTTTCAGTTCATATTTTATCATTTGATTTGCGTCACCGAACTGAAAGCGGCTTTCCTAAGTTCATTATATCACAACAAATCAAATCAGTAAAGATTACTTATCGCCCTTGGCCCGGATCTTCTTCAGACGGGCAAACCGGGGCAAGCCATCCTCAGTCGGGTATTCGCCCTCACCCTGGATCAACGGCAGAGCATAAGCGATGAAATCGTCGGTAAGACCGCTGTTGTCGGGATTGATCCACGCAAGCGGTACCTTCTTCTCGGCGTTCGCGGTGACCGCCAGATCGACGAGCTGGTATTCGATCTTGTACTTCGGACCGGCGACGCGCGCAAAACCGACCATCTTGTCGGTATTGCCGGCAAGGGCATAACGGACCGCCATCGCCCCGGCCATGAACGCTTCCTCCCGGTCGGTCGCCGAAGCGATGTGGGCGGCGCATCTTTGCATGAGGCTGAACTCAATCGGCCGGACCTTGACGTTCAGCTGGTCGCTGATGATCCCGCCGAGCACTGCCGCGGCTCCGCCGAGTTGGGCGTGACCGAAAGAATCGCGGGCAAGATCGCTATTGTATTCGGAAATATAGCGGCCCCTTTCGTCCTTGATGCCCTCAGAAATGGCCGCAAGCACCTTGCCGTTTTTCCGGGCGGCGACGCGTTTGATATCTTCAAGGAAGCCTTCAACCGAGAAGACGCGCTCCGGCAGATAGATCAGGTCGGGACCGAGGCCCTTGTAATTGGCAAGGGCGGCCGCAGCCGCGAGCCAGCCGGCGTTCCGGCCCATGATCTCGACGACCGTCACCATCGGCGTGTTATAGACATGGGTATCGAGATAGAGTTCCATCATCGTCGTGGCGACGTATTTGGCGGCGCTGCCGTAACCAGGGCAGTGGTCGGTGCCCATCAGGTCGTTGTCCACCGTTTTCGGGACGCCGATGATCCGGCACTCGTAATTTTTGCTTTGCAAGTATTTGCTTATTTTATTGCAGGTGTCCATCGAGTCGTTACCGCCGTTATAGAAGAAATAACGGATATTGTACTTGGTGAACACTTCGAGTATTCTTTTATAATCTGTCTCGTTTTCTTCCGCCTTCTTCAGTTTGTAACGGACGCTACCCAGCGCCGATGAAGGCGTGCTTTTCAAAAGTTCTAATTCATGGCGGTCTTCCTGGCCAATGTCGACGAGTTTTTCCTCCAGGATGCCTTTAATGCCATGCTCGGCCCCGTATACGGCAGTAATCTCTTCATGCTTCAATGCTTCGAGAAACACGCCGGCGGCGCTGGCGTTGATCACCGATGTCGGTCCGCCCGACTGACCAAATAAGACTGCTCCTTTTAATGCGCTCATAGTCTGCTGCCTCCTTTAAAATAATCACTATTACATATTATACTAAAATACCACCTTTTTTTCAACTTATTTTTCCCCATTTTCCCTTAGGCAATGCATCGATTGACGCGTAAGCATCATTTCTCCGCTCATCTGCTATCGTTGCCAAGATTCATGTCTTTTTTCACGTTCGCATAGATGTTTGTTATTTCCACGACATCGTTAGCTTTACATTGTATACACATTTTACTATCATGTTTCCATCTTTGTCGACCGGTCCAACAATATTCCTTATATATGGAGCAAGCAACTGCAGGGTATTAAAAAGCCTGCCTTCGATGGAATATCGAAGGCAAGCACTCATGACAAAACTTATCATTTTATTACTACTGTCCGCTTGCAAGAGTCAATTTATTTTTCCACTGTCGACGTTATTTCTTTTAGTCCAGCTTGATGTGCAATACCGTGCCCGTTTGCGATGAAGTTCCGATAAGCAGTTCGACCTCGCCTTCGTAAAGGTTGCGTTCGACCGGACAGACGATCCGGTATCCGACCGTCTCACCTGGAGCGACGGATATCTTCGTAAAGCCAATCAAAGCCTTCTCCGGAAGCAGGACGGTAGTCTTCGTGGGCGAAAGGTAAACCTGGATTACTTCCTTTCCCGGTCGGGCGGAAAGGTTGGCGATCCGGCCCGTCACGATGATCGAACCGATATTCGGGTCGTAAGTTGCCCTCGGCTGTCGAAGCATGAACTCGCTATAGGACAGACCATAACCAAACGGGTAAAGCGGCGTCAGTTGTTCGTCCAAATAACGTGTGATGTCCGGTCGTCCGCACGGCAGACGGTTGTAGTAAACCGGAACCTGGCCCAACGAACGCGGGAAAGTGACGGGCGTCTTGGCGCTCGGGTTTTCCTCCCCCGCCAGCACGCGCGCCAGGGCGATGCCAGCCTTATGACCAAGATGAAAGCTCCATAAAAGTCCCTGCGCCTGCGCGGTGAGGTTCGTGATCACAAGCGGCCGACCCGCCATGACGTAGGATATGAAGGCGATTCCTTCGGAAGCAAGGAAATCTGCGAGGAGTTCCTGGTTTCCGGGGAGGTCGAGGCTCGCGCGGTTGTTATTCTCGCCGGAAAGGTGGCGGGGCTCACCAAGGCAGAGAAGCACAATGTCGGCGGCCGCAGCGTGGCGTTTTAGCGCCGTAAAATCGGTTTTTGATACGTCAGCCGGAACGGCGAAAAATTCGCTGTTCGGGAAATATGCCTTGATCCCGGCCGAAATCGTCACCGTCCGTTCCGGACGACCCAGCGCCGCCCAGGCGCCGAGGTGGATGTCGCCGTCGTCATTGAAGGGACCGACGACGAGCAGTTTCGCGTTCCGATCCAAGGGCAGGATTCCCCGTTCATTCTTCAGCAGGATGATCGCTTCCGCGGCCATCTTCTCCGCAAGTTCACCACCGTCGTCCGGTACCGGAAGGATTTCCTTCTTTTCGGAAAACAGGCCGATCTTTTCCTTCAGGGCAAGAACGCGCAGTACCGCTTCGTCGATCAGCCGTTCGAGCTCCGGTTCACGGCGCGCCGCTTCCAGTAGGTATTTATCGTAGATCCGGCCGTGAAGGTCGACGTCGATTGTTCGTTTGAGTCCGATCGTCGCCGCTTCCCAGCCTTCCCCGGCAATTTTGAAATTGAACGGGTGATTAAGCGAGTCCCAGTCGGAGATGACGACGCCGTCAAATCCCAGTTCGCGCCGCAAGATCTCGTTCATGATGAAGGGACTGGCGATAATGGGAAGACCATTATAGGTCGTAAAGGCGCTCATCACGCTCATGGCGCCGGCGGAGATCGCCATCCGCCACGGGGGAAGGAAATAGGTCCGCAGCTTATGCTCGGAAAAATCGGTCACCTGGTAGTCGATCCCGGCTTCGACCTTGCCGTAGCCGATGTAATGCTTCAAACAGGCGGCGACGTTTCCGCCTTTTTGGATGCCGCGGACACGGCAGGCGGCGGTAAGCCCGATCAACAGCGGGTCCTCCCCCGCCGATTCCATGATCCTCCCCCAACGCGGGTCGTTGGGAAGGTCGAGGATCGGCGCGAAGATCCAGTTGATGCCTTCCGCCGCCGCCTCGCGGGCGCCGTAACGCGCCGTTTCCTCGATCAGATCGAGGTTGAAACTCGACGCTTCCGCAAGCGGAACGGGAAACGTCGTATGAAAACCGTGGATCACATCGGCGCCGACTAAAAGCGGGATCCCGAGCCGGGACGAGCGCGCCGCTTCCTGCAGACGCTCGATATCGGCGCGATTATTGGCGTTGATCACGGCGCCGACGCGGCCGCGCCGGACTTCTTCCTCCGTCCGTTCGTTGAACGAAATGAGGTTCAGTTGTCCGACCTTTTCTTCCGGCGTCATTGCATGCAATAGTTCCTGGATGTTAATGCTCATAATCTCACATCTTTACAATTATTTTTGTTTTTTCCTGCAAATACCCGCGCGGCACGATCACGCCGCTCCGACGGTATTTGGACAGGGCCGTATTGTTGGTAATCTTTTCGCCGTTGACGAGCAGGTACTCGACGCCGCACGTTCCGGTGATGTCGTATTCGATCTCAAGTTCCGACTTATCATAGCGGAAAAACAGGCGCAATCCCGAAAGCGACTTCGGCAGGACCGGGTCAATATACAGGTCGCCCTGATAATGTTTTATGCCAAGGAAATTGGCAATGATGAGGTTCAGCCAGATCCCCGGACCGCTGGAATACAGTCGCCAGCCGCCCTTGACCGGCACCTCCCCGGTGCGCAACTTTCCAAAATCCCTGTTGGCCTCGTACCTGTCCGTAAACCCGCCGTCCGAACTTGAAAAGTACAGGTTGCTTTGGCGAGGGCGGGCGTTTTTAACCGTTTCGCCGATGAGGATCGGGTTGACAACCTTGATGCCGGAAAACAGCCGTTCCGCTTCGCCAAGTTTGCTCATCGCTTCGCAATAACGCAGATGGGCGTGGACGTAAAGGAGGCCGATCTCGCGGCCGAAATTGGCGGCCGTCTCAGCGCGCACGAAGATCCGGGGATTTCCGCCACGGTAGGTAACGGTCTGGTCCATCAGCCTGGCGCCGTCCGGATGGAGCAGGTAGCGGTCGATCAGTTCCAGGTAATATGGAAGGTCCTCTTCCGGGAACAGCTCGGCGATCATCCCGCGATTAAAGGACAGCAACCGATATTTCACCCCGGTCACCCGGTCGGACGGATGAAGCATGTGCTCTGTTTCCGTTCCGATCAGCGCGAATCCGGCCGGAACCCGGTCCTTGATCAGATACTTATGATAATCGGCCTTCATTCGGTTGGCGAGGCTGTTGATCCGTTCGTCGGCGATGAATTCCCCGACCGCTTCCAGCGCCTCGATCGTCAAGGCGACGGTCCAGCCGCTCGCCATGACCTCCTTTTTCGCGCCGTCGACGGGCTGGAGGGTGTCGTTCCAGTCACCGCCGCCGTAGGCGGAAAGCGCGGTACCGGGAATGAGGTTCGCTTCGATCGTGTCCAATTGGCGTTTGACATGCTCAGCGATCGTCGCCATCCCGATCTCCTTACCCGTCGCTTTTTCCGTATACGGAACGCGGCGCGCAAGGACCGCGGCGTCGTCCGTTTCCCGCAGGTACTTGCCAAGCAGGTGCAGCGGCCAGACGATGATGTCGCCATGGCTAGAATCAGCCTGAATGAAACGGTAACGGTCGAACATGAACCATTGGGGCCAGTCGCCGGTCTCGTAAAACTGGCGCGCATACACCGCAAGGATGATCTCCCGCACAAGGTCATGGCGTTTCAACGCCGAAAACATCTCCGCGGGCCCCTGGCAGACGTCGCGCGTCCCCCAGGCTCCACCTCCGTACTGTTCCAGACCGTGCGGGACCGCATAATGGATCAAGGCGTTATGCAGATACCAATAGGCAAGGTAATTGATTTTTCTGATTTCCTTCGCGTTTTCGTTCTTCGCGTCGATTGTAAGCGCAAAGCTGTTCAGGTCGGCGCGATGACGCGCCGTGAATTCTTCTTTCCAATTTTCGATGTCCCAGCATCCTGCAACCGGCAGCGCATCCGTCAGCCCTTCAATCATGATGGAAAAGCGCGAAGCCTGTTCCACCTCGACGGTCAACAACGGATTTCCCGCTCCCTTTCCCGCAAAAAACCGCTCGTCGCCGTAAAAGCGGTAAACCCCGGGCGCCTCAAGGCACATCCGGAACCAGTATTCGGGATAAATCCGGGAAGCAAGCGCGTCTTCCGGGAAGCGGAAGGAAATGACGTTGTCCGTGATTTCGTATTCCGCCGGAAACACTCCCTCGACCTCGCCGAGCGCAAGTTCGTTTGTTAGCAAGAAATCATAGGGACGATCATGAAGCGAGCGGATGGAAAGCGCGAGGCGCGCTTCGTCCGACGCCGTGACCGCCTCTATAAGCAAAACATCGTCGTCGATCTTATAATACCACGCGGCGGAATTGACCGTGACCTTGTACACCGCGGGCATGGCAAGGAGGCGGTAAGTTCTGTTGATTTTTACAAACAGTCGCTGTCCGGAAGTCTTAAGGATGTTGAGCTGTGTCTTCTTATAGGTCAAAAGCCGGTTGAACTGGGTGTTACCGAAGGAGAGCAGGGAATTAAAGACGCCGTAGATATAATTCGTCGAACTAAGGAGCCGGTCGCTTACGGACCCGAAGGCATGGTTGGCGATGATATGGCCGGCGGGCCGTTCCGTCAACTCCTCCTTGGCCCCGGTCATGTAATGGGCGCCGTCGGGAGTGAACCAGGAAAGCGACGTTTCGACCGCTTTTTCCTCAAGGTCGCGTTCGGGAAATAATTCTTCGAGTTCCTCCGGGCTGAACGGGACGTAGGGATACGGAGCCTGCCAGGAGATTTCCGGTTTCAAGGCAAGCTCCATGACCGCGCTTCCCGCTGCAGGGAGATTGGCGTAGGCTTCCCGCACGGACACAAGCTCCGCCGCTTCCGCGCCGGCGCGGACGACGCCGTAAAAGACAGCCTTGATGCCCGCATCGAGCGGCATGCTTTCCGTCTTGAACGCCACGTAGGCAAGTTCGTACTGGTAAACGCGGCCCGGCAGTTCCCCCGTCCGCAGGGCGCGGGGAACGTTCGTCCGCTTGTATTCGGTTCCGAAGAAGTCGAAACCGTCGGTGGCGTAGGATACGGTCCCGGTAAGCGCTCCCTGGCGCAGGGTCAGTTCCGGCCACTGGTTCTGTTTCGTCACAATGTGGAAACCGCCTTCTTCAAAAACAGAACGGTGGTCAAGGTACTGCGCCACATAGGCTTCGTTCATGTTTGGAGCGCACAGCCCGACGTCCTGTCCGTAAAACAGTTCGGCCGTAAGGCCCGGCCGCGCGCTTTTCGCCGTGACCGTCCAGAACCACATAGTCGCGCCGACGTCTAGGCGCGCTTCGTACTCGACGCCGTCGAAAACACCCTTGTATATGACGCCGTTTTCATTTACTTCCGCCGTCGCCGGGGAAACGGCCCCGATCAGCGGCGTATGGGCAATCCGCCCGTTATCGTTTATGCGTAAAAAGATATTCGCGATTCCCCCGGCCAGGCTGGTGGCCCGGTAAAGGGAAACATTGAAATTATCATAGGTGATGGAATGGATGTCGCCGGAAGCAAGCAGGTTGACCTTCAGTTTTTCCGTTCCAAGCGTCTTGACGATCACGCTCATGACCTTACCTCCGTGAATCCCAGTTTCTTGAGTCCGGCGTTAACGTATTTGTTTTCATGGTACAATTCCCAGATCATTCCCGAGATATAGTTTTCGATCATCAGGACCGAGATGCCTTTGTCGATGCCGATGATGTCGGTCGCGAACCAGCCATCCGTCCCATGGTCTAGATTATAGGCGTCCTTAAAGCCGTAATCGCTCCAGAATTCCGGAAACGACCGGTAATGGTTTACGGCCGCGATCGCCCGTTCCGGCCAGAAAACTACCGAACCGAGGGCGCCGTAAGCGGGCACGGTGCCGTCGACGATATGGGCGTTGCCGGCGGAGGGCGGACTGCCATACGGACCGACGTAGCCGTCGGGACCGTCGCAGGCGGAAAGTCCCCAGGAATTCTCGTTCAGCGTTTCGTATTCGGTTTCCGTTTGCGCGAAATAGACCGCCGCCTTGACGGCGTTCACGCTGTTTTCAAACCAATCGAAGCCGTCGGCGTCGCGGTAACGAGCAAAGTCGATCCAGGCATGCGAATACTGATAGGTGAAGAGCGATCCGGTGTGAGTGGCGTAAAAGCGGCCGTATTGCGGGGTTGCCGAAACAAGCTTCCCCGTCATCTTCATCACCCGATAACCGGCAACCGGGACGGGATAGTCCGGACTCCCGGCGCCGAGCACGAACATCATCAGATGCTCGGCATAACCGTTCCAGTGTCCGGAAAAGCCTTTTTCCGGCGTATAGCCCATGTAGAACTTATTCACAGTAAAATCGTAATACCAGGTCCAGTTGATGGTGCGGTAGAGTTGGGTGGCGAGTTTTTCCACCCGGCCGCCGAAATATTCCCCCGCCACCAGCACCCCGCTGATCAAAATCGCGCTGTCGATTACCGAGACCTCGCATTCCCAGGCGCGGCGGGCCATCTTCATGTCGACGAAATGATACCAGAAGCCGTTCGTCCGCTCCATGTTCGCAAGCGTCTCAAGCGTATAGTACGCTCGCTCCTCCGCTTCTTCCTGGGTCTTCCACCCGCATTCGACCATGATCGGCAGGGCGCTTAAGCCGAAGCCGACGGAGGCGATGCTTGCGATGTTGCCGGGGCGGCCGGTGACGGTATCGTACCGGTCAGGAATGAGCCCGTAACCCGCGGAGGCGCGATCGCTGTTGGCCGTATCCCAGAAGAAGGCGCACCCGGCTTCCAGTTCCGCAAGCAACACGTCCGGAACGTCGGTTTTGGCGTTAGCGCGGTAATCCTTTGGGCCGCGGTGGCAGGCGGAGAGTAATATTGCGATCGTTAGGATGATTAGCGCAAGAAATCTTTTCTTCATATCATTCGCCGGTTATGCCGGTCTTCTCCACTCCTTCCACGAACCACCTTTGCATGATCGCGTAGACGATCAGCATCGGCAGAATGATCAACAACGTCGCCGCGAGCCGAATACCTTCGTTAAGCCTGATGAGGTCCTGACTGTAAAGGCTTGAGTAAGCGGAAACGAAACTTGCAAGTTTGAGCTGCAGGTTCGGGTAGTTCGGTAAAAACAATGACAACAAATATGTCTCGTTCCAATACCAGACGAACCCGAACAAAAAGCAGGTGATATAGGCGGGCGCGGCGAGGGGAACTGCGATCCGGAAGAATATCTGGTAGGGTCCGGCGCCGTCGAGTTCCGCCGCCTCGTTATAACTTTGGGGGATCATCCGGAAAAACTGGTAGAACACGAGGATAAAGATTGCGGAATTCACCCCCTGTCCGAACAACGACGGCAGGATCACCGCAAGCGGCGTCTCCAGCAGCCCGAAGCGGTTGAACATCACGTAGCGTGGGATCATGTACACCTGCACGGGAATGAGGAAGGTGGCGAGCACGAGGATCAGCCACACCTTTTTCCCGCGAAATTCATATTTGGCAAACCCGTAACCGACAAGCGATGTCACCGCCGTCTGCAGCACCGCCGGCAACAGCGTCACGAGCAAACTCATTCCCAGCGTCGGGAAATAATTGAGCACCCGCAGGCTGCGCCGGTAATTTTCGATATAGAAACGGCGCGGGATCCAGTTCACCATCGGGTTGATGATGTCGGTCTGGCTCTTGAAACTTTCGGAAATCATGTAGATGATCGGATAAACGTACACGAACCCGATCGCGATCAAGAGCACGTAAACGATCGTCTTGAAGAGCAACCCGTCCGCGAGTTCCTTTCCCAACACTATTTTTTTCAGTTTTTGTTTTGTCATCGCCCGTACCTCTTCTTTATCTTTCTTTCCCGCGGCATGAACAACAAGGCGAGGATTCCCAGAACCAGCATGACGACGATGAAGTAGATCCAGGCCATCGCGGAAGCAACGCCGTAGCCGATCTCGTTCATGTTACGCCGGATCAGGATGATTACGCCGTTTTCGGAAAACGTCGCCAGTAATACCACGGTATAGATGATGTTGACGAAAATCAGGTTTGACAGCGCCGGCAGCGTTATTTTCCAGAACTTCTCCCACGGCCCGGCGCCGTCGACGCTCGCGGCTTCGTAAACGCTGCGGTCGATCTTCTGGAGTCCGGCGAGGATGATGAGGATCTGGACACCGGAGAACCAGAACACGATGATGATTTCCGAGAAAAGTTTGACGAGCGGCCGGGCAAGCGCCGGGCTCAGAGCTTCCTCGATGATCGCGATGAAACCGTAGCTGCCGAGGATGTTCGTCCCGCCCGCGCCCTGGGAAATCAGTTCGTTGATGACCGGTCCGCTGGAGATGATGACGGGCAGAAAAAACACGGAACGGAAAAAGGCGCGACCGCGGAAATCACGGTTGAGGAGCACGGCGATGATCACCGAGAACACGATGATAATCGGCAGCCGGAACAACAGTTCCAGCAGAAAATCTCCGATTGCCTCGAGGAACTTAAACCCGGCCTCGATCTCGAAAATGGCGATAAAGTTCTTAAGGCCACGGAGTTTGATTTCAATTCCGGTTCCGCGGATCACGACGTCGCTGGCGCTGAAGACCAGGGAAGCGATCAAAGGAAACGCCATGAAGATGGTGAAGCCGACGATCCAGATGCCGATGAAAGAATAGGCGATCAGGTCGATTCTTCGCATTTTTTTCTTACTCATCGCCGCCCTCCGTTACCAGATAGGATTTTGCGGGGACGGGTTGACCAAGATAATCCCGGTCCTCGTGATGAAAGTTGACGACGAGGTTGACGCCGTTTTCATATGAGACGACGACAAGTCCTGTTGCCACGACCTTTCTTCCAATGATCCGGGCGCCGATGACGGCGTTTAAGGCCTGGGAGACGAACCCGTAATACGCCTTGATGTCCGCGGCGAGCACGTCATAACGCGCGGAATAAATCGTCGCCAAGTCCGTTTTCGCAAGTTTCTCCGCCGGTTGATCGGTTACGATAAACGACGGATATACGCCGAAGTCGATCAGCCTGAGCAAATCGTCGCGGGCGTAGGGATAGAAATTGGCGTAAGCGCCGAAAAGGTCGACCGAACCGCGCAGGACGATTGAAGCAAAGGGAACGGTGTCGGTGAAGGCCGCGTACTGGCTCGAGTAAAGCGGGAAATCGAAATAGGCGTCGAGATACTCCCATGCGTAACTGTTGGCTTCGTAAAGGGCCGTCTTTCCCGGCATCCCTCGCAAGGCTTCCCGGTACGCTTCGATCTGGTCGGTCAGGGTCAGGTTCTTCTTATGATCGGGATAAAGCAGGTATCCGATCGTATCGAGCGCCCAACCGTCGGCCTGCGCAGCGAAGCGGTCCGCGCTGTCTTGAAGCAAAGCCTTCGTTTTTTCATATGAAAGCAGGTATTTATCATCGGTTTGATTGCGATAGGAATAATGCTGGTCGTTGGTCTTCTTCGCCAGGTCGCGGTAGCGGTTATATGATCCGGAACGGGTGCTCGCCCTGACGAAGTCGGCGCGCAGGTAAAGGTCGTCGACGCTGGCGCGCGCGGCCTCTAACCCTTTCTTCCCACCCAGGCGCCCGGAAAGCTTATCGTACTTGGGCGGCGCCCAGGATACGCCACCGTCCGTGAAACCGGAATAGACGCCGACGATGTTATCGACGCCGTCCGCCCGTAAGTCGGAGGCTATTGCAGCGAAGCGGTCAAATTCCGTCATCACGATCGTCTTCGCGAAAAGGACGCCTTGCATCTTTTCCAGGCCGATCGTCTCAAGCCGTAACGGGATCGTATTCCGTTTTTCCGCTTCCTTGAAATCAAGACGTTCGCGGTAGGCGGCCGCCATCCCGACATAACTTGCGTTTTGGCCGGAAAGGGCGGTATAGTTGATGGCGATGTCGACGGGATTGGGCTCGTTCTGGAGCAGGGTGATCACATCGCCCGCCTTGTTCACCGGCTGGTTATAGGTCCGACGGTAAACGAATTGGGGAAACACGGTCGTGTAGCCAAGGGTGAAATTGGGGTAATAGACGTTTAGGTTCGCATATTCCGCCCCATTTTCGATCTCCGCAAAAATGGCGTTTTGTTCGACACCGTGGACGAACCCGAAGACCGGCATGTAGATCCGCGCTCCGGTCGTCGTAAACTTGTTCAGATCGGTCTCGACATTGTAAGCGAGGGTACGATAATAGAATTCCTTCTTATAATTGGCGGCTGCGGCCGGAATCTCGGAACGGTATCGGATCAACGCGCCGACGCCGTCGGGAACGAAGACGTATCCGGGTACCTTATCCGCCGCCACGGCGCCGAAAAACGGATAAACCGCGACGGTCGCGAGCTTGAAATTCCCCTGCTCGGTGATCCCATCCGCCGGAACGCGCACGGTGAAACCGTTGACGCGGAAAGAAACGACCAGGGTCAAACTGATCTGCGAGACGGGAAAGGTCACGACGGCGCGGAAGCCGTCCGCAGTCATGGTCAAATTGACGGGCGTGCCTGCCTTGATGTATTCTTTCGTGATTGCGAAGTTGGAACTTTTCGTATTGTAGGACTCGATGACGAGTGCCGACGCCGCCTCGGCAAGGAACAGTGGCGGCAGTTCCTCCCCATCTGGATTCACGGTCGTCCGCCAGTTGTATCCGTTCGGGCTTGCGAACTGGAAGGAAAGCGACTGCCGGTTCAACTGGATGGTTCCCAGCGCCGTTTCGACCGGCTCGCTATCCGGAAGATCGCCGGGATTGACGGTCACCGGGGCGTAATCCTCCATCTGGGTATGCTTGTTGGAATTGATGAAGTTTTCGATCCGCGTAAACGATGAAAGCGGCGCATCGTCGGCGATGGTGTCGGTGGCGCGGACGAGCGCGAACAACCCCGCCAACACAAACACGGCGAGGATTGGCAACAGAAACTTTTTCCTAATCAAAATAGATCACCTCTTTTATCACGGAAACGATGAAGTCAAGCAACTGGCCGATGAAGGAATAAACGAGGAGGCCGACGACGACGATGATGACCATCGCAAACAGGATCAGGATGACGTTTTTCACCGTCTCCCAGAACGAATAATTATGGATCCTCTTCATCGAAAAGATCAGGAGGAAAAGCGTCCAGCCGATGGTGACATCGCGGTAGAAATCGTGGATGAAACTTTCGTTATATGTCAGATAATGCGACAAAAGCGTCATCGGAAGCGTCAATATGATATAGGGAAGGAGCGCGTAACATGAGGACACGAACACTTCCCGGAACTTTCCTTCGCCGTCGCTGAAGGTACTCATCAGGTAATTCACGGCCACATAAAGCAAGAAGACGCCGGCGACGATCACAAGCCGATAAAGGGCGTTGCCCGGGTCCGATTCACGGAACAGGAATCCGGAACCATAAAGGTCGATCAGATAAACGATTATGAACAGGAAGAAAAGGACGAAGGCGCCCGCATACCCGAAACGGTCGCGCTTGACGCGGTAAAAGAGTTCGCCAGGCTTGCGCAAGGCAAGCGGCGCCTGTCCCAGTTCCCGCAGCGGTTTGAAGCGGCCCAGCCAGGCGCGCGTCCCGGCCGGAACAAGCGCGAAATGCCGGCGTTTCCGGATCGCCCGCACGGCCAGATACCCCAGGTATATGGCCACGAAGATGCCGACCCAAAGCGCCAGATATTTCTGGATGTAGTCATTCCGGACCTGCCAGTAGGCATTGGAATAACCGTGATAATCGCGCGCGGTATAAAACTCGTCCAGCGCCTCCCGGTAGTTTTCCTCCTTGAGCAACGCTTCGCCAAGGGCGGAATGGGCAAGGGCGAACGAGGCGTTGTGCTTGATGATCTCCCGCCAGAGCGGTTTCGATTCGGCGTAACGCCCGTTGTTATAGGCGGAAAGGGCGTTATGGACCATCGTCACGAACACCGTCCGCTGGTAGACCTGGACGACGTTGTAGTTCCTGTCCAAAACGTAGAGGTTGCCGGATGCGTCCACGCACACGGCGCTCGGAGCGTAGGTCAGACCGAGGGCCTGGGTTTTCGCGGCGTCGTTGGTGTTGAAGGCGAACAGCAGGTTTCCGGTCTCATCATACTCGTAAACCCAGCCGCTCGCGGAAACGAGATAAATGTAGTTCTCCGCGCTCATCCAGATGTCGACGGGCTTTTCAGGATAATAGGTGTCGGCGCGGAGCGTGTTCGTCCCCTGGAGGTTGATCCGCTTGAACGTCTCGCGGACGTTGTCATTGGTGGAAAGGACCGAACCCTTGCTTCCAAGGGCGATATTGGTCGGGGCCGGCGGCCGGGAAGCCGCCTGGTCTTCCTTGCCGATGAAGAAATTGTAAAGGATGCGGCGCAGGCTGAACCGGACCGGGTTGATGCCGATGTAACCGACGAACTCGCCGGTGCCGGTGAGGTGGATGATCCCGCTCGTCGAGCCCTCGCCGACGACGTAAATGTTCTCGGCGGCGTCGACCGCGACCTTGGTGGGGATGAATTTGTTGCTTTGGCCGAAGAGGGGCGAGGTCGGTTTCTCGATTCGGCGGATGATCTCCCCGGTCGATGCGGAAAGGACGAATACCATCCGTGCTTCCTTGTCCGCAACATACACCTTCCCCTCGCGACAATACACGCCCGTCGGTAGGCGGAATTCCGGGGAATCGTAGACCTTCACCACTTCTCCCGCCAGGTCAAAGGCCAATATGCGCTTATTCCCCCCATCAGCCACATAAACAAGCCCCTCGTGATAAAAGAGGTCCTGGGGGGCGGAAAGCCCCGCTTCCGTTCCGAATTGTCCGACCGGCAGATACGCCGTTTGTGTCGGAATCAACCGGCCGTCCGCGCCCAGCGTGTAGGTATCGTACGGGACGCCGTACAGGGGGTTGGCCGAAACCCTGATCGATGCAAGCATGAACACGATCAGGCCCGCCATGACAACCGTAGCTAGTCTTTTCATGGCCGCACCTACTTCAAACCGGAATGCGCCATCGTGTTCATGACCTTGCCCTGGAGAATGATGAAGATGACCAGGTTGGGCACGAACATGATCAGGGCCGCGACGGCGCTCATTCCCTGTCCGGCCACGACGTTCGATGACGTCGACAGGGTGCTCATGAAGTATGCGAAAGTCTTCAGGTGGTCGGAATCGATGTAAGTAGCGCTCGTGTCGGCGTTATTCCAGACCGCCTGGAAGGAAAGGATCGCGATCGTGGCGATCGCTGGCTTGATCATCGGCAGGATGATGCGCCGGTAGATCGTGAAACTACCGGCTCCGTCCATCTTCGCCGCCTCGATCAGTTCATCCGGGACCTGATCGATGAACTGCTTGATCAGGAACAGCCCGACGGGAACAGCGAGGAAAGGAACGATATGGACAAGGAAGGTGTCGATCAACCCGAGGCTTTCGATAATAAGGTAACGGGGAATCATCACGGCCACGCCGACGAACATCAGCGCCAGCGTGTTGGCGCGGTTGAGGGATTCCTTGAACCGGAATTTCAGTTTTGAGAGGGCGAAACCGGTCAGCGAGCTTAGGAACACGGACAGGACGACGACGATCGCGGTGATCGCAATGCTGTTGAAGAGATACCGGGATACGGGAATCCCGGAGGTCGTCGCGGTCCGGAACAATTCCGCGAAGTTCTCCAGGGTCGGCCGCCGGACGAAAAAGCGCGGCGGGTACTCGATCAGCTCGTCAAACGGTTTGAACGCATGGTTGAAGATATATAGCAGCGGCAGGATCGTGAAGACGAGGTACGGCAGGATCGCAAGCAAATACGGCACCTGGTTAAGCCGGAACCGGTCAGGATTGGTTTTGATAAAGGATTTTCCGCGTGCCATCGTCTCACTCCTTTGTCCCGAATAATTTCCATGATATTTTGCTGAAGAGGTTGATGATGAGCAGCAGCACGACCGATAAGGCGGCCGCGTAACCCATCTCGTACCGCAGGAAGGCGTAGTCCTCGATATGGTTGACGATCAGCGAACCGGCGTAATTGGGAGTCGGATTCGACCCGGACAGCGCGACGCCGATCGTCCCGGCGCTGAAGGCGTTGACGATCGCCATCACCGCTCCAAACAGCATCTGCGGTTTCATCGCCGGAATCGTGATATAGATGATCTCCTGATAGCGGTTGCTCATCCCATCGATATAGGCGGCCTCGTACAACTCACGGTTGACGTTGAGGATGCCGGCGAGCATGGCGAGGAAGCCGATGCCCATGCTTCCCCAGAGGGTGACGATGATCATGATTGCGAACAAGTACTTCGGCGATTGCAGGAAGGCGATCGGCTCGATGATAAGGCCGAGACGCATCAGGATCTGGTTCAGATACCCGCTTGCGTCACCGGCGAAAAACACCCGCCAGATCACCGTCATCGTCACGCCCGCGGTAAGCGAAGGCGAGAAGACGATCACGGCAAGCACCGTCCGCAACCGGCGCGGAAACTGCGCCAGGATCCAGGCCATGATGAAGGAAAGGATGTAGCTTCCAGGCCCGGCAATGATCGCGAACTTGATCGTGTTGGGCAGGATGATCCGCATGAACTCGTTATCGCTGGTGAACAGGTAGATGAAATTGTCAAACGCGGCGAAGCGCGGCCTTCCGACCATGTCATAGGTCGTAAACGACAACAGCGCCGCGAGGACGATCGGGATGACGATGAAAGTCAAAAACAACAGGATGTAGGGGAAGCTGAACCAAAAACCGGCCTTGTCATACCGCTTCTTCCGCTTCTTTTCCTTTAATTCCACAGCTATCGCTTTATTCATCGTTTAACCACCTCGCGACGATATCGGAACTTGGGACCCGGTATTCCCTGATCTTCCGTCCGGCGGAATCAAGGTATCCGAACTCCTTCATTTTCCGGATGATCTCCTTGTTTATCACGAGCACGGAATTGCCGACGGCGCTCCGGAGGTTGACGTCGTCATAAATGACCTTGTTCCAGATGTTGCTCAGTTCCCGTTCGACCATGTAACTGCCGGGGATCTTCGGAACCTCCTTCAGATGCTGCCATTGCTCAAGGATTATTTCCTTGTGTCCGCGCGGCCAGTTCATCGCCGCGAAGGCGGCGGGATTGGCGCTGTTCCAGAGATATTTACTTCCAAGGGTGTTGAGGATCGTGTCCGCGAACAATACCTGCGTGTCCGTCCGCATCCACCATTTCAAGAACTTCCAGGCTTCGGCCTGCCGTTTGCTTTTGTTAAAGATGATGCCGGCTTGTTGCGCTCCGGGCATCGACCGATTGATGATGCTGTTTTCGTCCCGGATTCCCGGAACCGGGGCGATGTCCCAGAGGCCGCGGATCTCGGCGGCCGCGTTCAACAGCTGCAGGTAGGTCCCGAAATCGGCGATGCCGATCGGAATCGTCTGCTGGCGGAAGCTGTTGAAGAAACTCGGAACCTGGTGCGGGACGCCGTACTGGCGGTAAAAATCGGTCATCAACGTCAGCGCCGCGATCGTCTTTTCGTCGTCGATGGCGGCTGAAAAACCGTCATCGCTGTAGAGCCGGCCGCCAAACTGGAAGATGAACGGCGCGGTCGCGTCGAAGGATTTGGAGGACGTGGCGGCGGAAAGCGGCAGGTAGAAACTCATACCGTAGCGGTTCAGAACCGGAAGCATCCCCACGACGTCGTCCCAGGTCTGCGGGACCGCAAGCCCCAACTTCTCCATGATGTCGCGGCGGTAGAGGAGGACGTAGAAGTTTTCCGTCTCCGGAAGTCCGAACAGCTTGTCATCATAGATCATCGGTACGAGCTGCTCGGGATTGAAGACGCCGATCGCATCCCGGAATCCGGGAAAGCCGGTCAGGTCAGCAAGCATCCCCCGCATCCCGTACTCGTGGGGAATCCATGCTGATACCCCCAGGGCCACATCGGGACCGCGGTTCGCCGAGTTGGCGAGGATGAGCTTGCTGTCGTTATTAATGAGGGTGACCTTGACCTTGATCCCCGATTCACGGGTAAAGACGTCGTCGGCGAACTTCTGGATCAGATCGACGTACGGCCGCGAGCGGTTGACCCAGACGACGAGTTCGTCGCTTTCCGCCCGATCGGGACGGTAAAAGAACGTCCGAAAGAATCGGCTGATGCTGACCCAGGCGCGCCGGAAAAAGCCCGCGTTGGCCTTCGGCAACTTCTCCTCCGCCCCGTGGATGAAGAAGGCGTCGAGGATCAGCGGCTGTTCGCGCACGCCGTCGACATAGGCGGCCAACAACTGGGCGGCGCAGGAGGGACCCTGCGAGAGCAGGGAAAGCCGCCGCGGCAGTTCGTCGACGTCCTTTTCGATCTTTTTGATCTTGTCGATGGCGATGTTGATATCCTGGATAACCTGCGCCTTTCGTTTGAATCCGTACAGCCGCGCCAGGGCATCCCTGATCGCTCCAAGTTCGCTGATCCATCCGGACAGTGTCTTCGGAAGGTCAGGGAAGTATTCGAGCATGTCCCAGTCGATGCCCGCGTCGACGTTATTATGGGTTAGTTTCGTGACGTCGAGGCCGAGCGCGGTGATCTCGGCGGCGATCCGGCGCAGATCGAGGGAAATGCCGGTGAAAGGATCGCCGTTGACGACGAGCGTGATCTCGTCCCCCGGCTCGAGATAAAAGCGGTACGGTTCACCATTTTCGTCCGCCAAAGTGACGTTCTGCCAACCGGAGCGGTAGGAGAACGGCAGGTTATACGCCTCCGCGAACGGCAGTTCACCGTTGATGTAGACGGCGCGGTAGGAAGTCGCATACTGCTTGGTCTGCATCACCTTGAAGGACAGGCAGTAATAGCCCGGCGCGGGCACGTCCGCGATCCAGGTCACGGCTTCGCCCGGATTCGCATAGGAATTATCGCCGATGATGTTTAGCTTCTTCTTCGTGACGGAGAATGGCAGGACGCCGACGGCGGTCGAAGTGCCGCGGATGATGCCCGAGGAATTCTTGTACGCGGAATCCTCCGCTTCGATCCGCAACAACCCACTTCCTTGCGGGGCGCTACGTGACGCCAGGTAATCGTCATAGGCGGGCGGCTCCGTCTCTCCC
>DGDS01000012.1:40931-56774 GCA_002385575.1 Caryophanales bacterium UBA3946
GGCTCCGTCTCTCCCGCCACGATCACTTCCCGTAAGTAAAACTCGCCGCTCGTTTTTTCCACCTTGAAGCGGTTGAGCCCGCTTTCCAGATAGAACCTGAGTCCGGACAGGTACATGCGGGCTGCGTCGGTCAGCGGCACGGTTAGCCACCGGTGCAGCGGCTCCTGACGGAAGGCGACGTCGTTTCCATAGCGATCGACGGTCACCTCGCCCGCCGCATCCCGCCATAAATGGTCGAGGCTGATGCCGGCGGCTTCGTCAAAGGGGATTTCCCCGTTCAGATAAAGGGAGAGTTCAGAAGGAAGGTAGGACTCCCCGCGCGGCTGGTAGGTAAAATACACGGCGTACCAGCCCGGATTGGCAATATTGATGACAAACTCAACGGGAACATCATCTTGCCAGTGATAATAGTCGCCGCTTAGGGCCTCTCCCGAAGCAAGGATCAGGTCCCCTGCCGGAACCGTGTGACTTTCCCCCGAGGCCGCTCCCGTCCCGTGCGCCGCCCGGTAGGCAGAATATGACCCGGATATGGCGGTCGGCTCATAGCGGACCAGTTCCGGGGCGGCCGTTTCCCGGCGCGGGAATAACAAAAACACCAGGGCGGAAAGCAGGATGACCGCCAGCAGCGCTAACAACACTTTTTTCGGAACCTTGTGTTTCATCGCTCCTCCTCATTTTTAAGAAAGGGGAAACCCCAAAGGATTTCCCCTCAGTTATCTTTGGGCAATCGCTTGATCGAACTCGGTTTTCGCTTCCTGATAAAGGGCGTTGGCGCGGTTGTTCAGTTGCGTCGCAATGTCCGCAAGCTGCACCTCGCCGAAGCGGAGCGCCTCGATGATCTGGAACATCGTGTGCTCGGCGTCATAAGTGCCGGTGTAGCGGGCGTTGTTATAGCCGGGCAAGTATTTCGGCGGTTCGACGATTACCTTTTTCGCTTCGATGATCGTCCTGAGCCCGGTAAAATCGGGATACAATGAGAAATATTCGTCCAACAGTTCCTCATCGGCCTGGATCGGCGGGAAGTTGACCTGGTTGATGCCGGCGACGGTCTTGCTCAGCTCGAGGCGTCTGAGATAGCCGTCTTTTCCGAAGCCCATCCATTTCGCCAACAGGTACGCTTCCTCGGGATGCTTGGTGTTCGCCGCCACCACGAAGAAGTCTGCGACGATCGGGACCCGCTTATTTCCGTTGACGACCGGGGTGCCGATGAAATCCATTTCCCAGGTGTACTCGCCGTCATTGATCCGTGTCTGGATCCAGCCAAAGTCCCAGGAATAAAACCATTTGCACAGGACGTTTCCATTGTTGAAGGGGTCGCCCTCCGGAAAAATGACGCTTAGATCGGTTGTCGAACCTTCCTGTTCGGCTTCCCATTTCAGGGCATCGTAGACGAACGTCGAATCGGTCTGAAGATCCCGATAGACTTCGATCGTCGTCCGGAATTCCTCGGAATCAAGGTTGAAGCCTTCGTCGGTCAGCGTGAACCAGCCGAACTCCTCGTTGAGCTGGGCCGGATACCAGTGCAGGATGTGTTCGATCCCGTCCAACCCGACGACGCCGGTGTTGTTGGTGCTGGCGTGGTTGGCGGCCGCCTTCGTCAGCTGCATCAACTCCGCAAACGTCGTGTCCACAGTCGGACTTTCCTGATAACGGTTCTCGTAAAGCGTCTTGTTCACGATGTAACCGGCGTAAAACACGGCGCAGGGAACGGCCATGATCTTTCCGCCATAGGTGATGACGTTGCGAATATCGGCGCTGATGTTCATGAATTCCGGATCGGCGCCGGCGATTTCGGTAAGGTTATAAACCCAGTCCTGGACGACGTAATAGGGAATGTTGTCGGCCATAAAGACGTCGGGTAGCGACTCGATCGAAGCGCGGCTCGTCAGAAAGTCGGTCCACGAGACGTCGTCGTTGGTGCCAGGGATCTTCGGCCGTTCGATGATCTCGACCTTGATATGCGGGTACTTCTCCTCGAACGCCTTGATCATCAGACGCTCCATGTTCGTATCGAGCGACTCCGGCGTCCCCAGATTCCAGTTGGCGTAGCGGATGACGGTCCGGCCGTCACTGCCGTCGCAGGCGATGAACGCCGCCGCGAAAAACACTATCAATAATACATAAAATATTTTTTTCATAATCACTCCTTGGTTTGGATTGATTTCTTAAAAGGATTCCCTTCTGATTATTCGATATTCCGGCCGGTAATTGGACGCGGCTTCGGGACGATCCTCGATTACCCCGACGATCGTTTCCGCGAGCATCCGCGACCATTCGGCACGGTTGATGTCAATCGTTGTAAGCGCCGGTTTGACGTAGCGGCCGAGCTGGATGTTGTCGAAACCGATGATTTTCATCGTTTCCGGAAGCGGCCGGCCGCTTTCGTTGCAATACTTGATGACGCCGATCGCCATCTCGTCGTTAGCGCAGAACAATACTTCGGGAAGTTCGCCGCCAGCTTCGACGTACTGTTTGATCGCTTCATAGCCGTCCTTCTCGCGGAACTCGCCCCGCAACTCGCAAAACGGCGCAAGGTTGGCCCCGGCAAGGGCGCTTAAAAAGCCGTTATAGCGCTTGGTGTTGTCGGGGGAGGCAGTGCTCCCATGCATGTACCCGATCCTGGTGTAGCCTTCGGCGATGGCGATCTTGACGACTTCGTAAACCGGGGTGAAGCCGTCCATCACCCGGACGATGATCCGCGCGTCCTTCCCGAAGACCTTCCGGGTATCGACGATCGGAAAGCCCGTCCGCGCCACCTTTTCCAGCAATATCGGGGAAACGGTGATATCGAGGACGATTGCACCGTCGGCCTGCCGTTCCGAAAGCATCTCGTTGGCGAGGTCGCCGTTACAGACGATCATCCGGTAATCGACCGCTTTCAAGGCCTTATGGATCTCCTCGAGGATCTCCTGATAGATCGGGCCGCCGAACTCCGGGATGAAGATCAATATATTGTTCGTTTTTTTCTTTTTCAGACTCTTGGCAATGCCGCTGGCGAGGTAGTTCATCTCCTCGGCGACGCGGCGAACCCGGGCGGCGGTCTCTTCGGAGATGCGCGGGTCGTTGTTCAAAACGTATGACACCGTGGCGATCGAGACTCCGGCCCGTTTCGCAATATCCTTAATCGTCGACATCTGCTTCCTCTTTCTTGATAAATCCTAGTTTTTCCACGGCATTCCTGATCAGCTCGTGTTTCATGTAATAACGCCAGTTGGTCTGCCGGTAATGGTTGTCGATCATCAGCAGGCTGATGCCCTTGTCAATGCTGTAATAGTCCTGGGAATACCATGCGGCGTCGTGATTGAGGCTGTCGTAAAAGCCGTACGGACCGCGCAACTTTGGATATGCATCCAGTTTCGCGACGGCTTCCCCGACCTGCTCCGGACAAAAGGGGAGCGAGGCGAGGATGGCGTAAACGGCGACGGTGCCGTCGGTCCGCTCCTTCACATCCTCATCTTTGATTGCAAACGGCGGCGCGCCGTATCCGCGGTAACCCCGGGGCCCCTCGCAGGAGGAAAGTCCCCATAATCCCGCTTTAAACGTCGCATAATCCTCCGCTCTGTCAAGGCAATATTTCCTGTTCGCTAGCGTCGCCTGGACGGAGTTTTCGAACCAGTCATAGCCGTTCATGTCAAGATAACGCCGGAAATCGAACCAGGCGTGGGAATACTGATGCACGAAGAGCGCCCCAAGGGGCGTGAATACAAACCGGTGACCGCTATACTCCCCGACCGTCCGTTCGAAGCCCTGGAAAAGCGCGCGGGCGCGCCGTTTGGAAACGGTCGGGCTCGCCGCCACGAGCGCGTACATCGATAACTGCTCGGCCATCATGCTCCATCGAAAGATCCAGCCGGCCTGGGTCTTACGCAAATAATCACCGCCGCGGATGTCGTTATAGGCCATCCGGAAGACGAGGCGGCCGTTGTATCGGTAAACGAACTGGTTCCAGTCGACGCGATGAAAGATCTTTTCGACGTATTCATGGATTTCCGGGCAGGCGAAATAACTGTCGGCGACGAGCATGCCGTTAAGGAAAAGGGCGGTATCGATCGTGGAATACTCGCATTTCTTGTAGCGTTTGCCGGTATCATATTCGAGATAATGGGCAAAGAAGCCATGGAAATGGGGAATGTTTTCCCAAAAGTTCCGCACGGTCAAAAGTACCCGGCGGCGGTTCGTTTCCCGGGCGTCCCAGCCGTTTTCAACGCCGATGACCAGGGCGGAAAGCATGAACCCGCTGCCGGCGATCGTCACCTTATTGGGATTGGTGGCGCGGTCGCGGGTAAGCCCGCAGCCGCTGGAATTCTCGTCGAAATTGGTGTGGTCAAGTAAAAAGCGATAGCAATCGTATGCTTCCCGCTGTAATATATCATCTACCATAGATAGTCTTTCGTCTCCCGATGATGTTCAATAGGCGTTGGTTTTTATTATCGGGAGCCCCGCGCGCGGCGAGGCTCCCATGTGATATTAACTGTATCGCGTATATATTATTCCGCGTCGTCGATATAGACGACTTTCGCGCTGAGAATCTCAAAGGAACCGGTCTTCGCGCCGTTAATCGGATCGACGAAGATTAAAATGAACCGCGGCGTTTCCGTGAGGATCAAAGTGACCTCCTGTTCCTCGCCGTCAAAGGTGACTGTCTGTTCAAAGTCGCCCTTGTCATTGGGCTTGATGATCAGCTGTTGACCGGCCGTGCCCTTGACCGTCATGACGATGGCGTTGTGGTTGGAAAGGTCGTCTTCAAATTCGGTCTTGATGAAGGCCCAATCCTGGCCTTCGGATTTGTTGAATTCGACGGTCACTTTCCCGTCCGCTTCGGTGATCGTGTAGATTCCGCCGTCATTGTCGATCCAGTTCTTGTTGACATCGACCTCGATCTCGGGATCGACGGCCTGCGAAGGCGTGTAACTCAACACGGCGCTGATGATGAAGAATTCCCCGGTCGCGTTGGCCGTTCCCGGTTCCGCAAAGATCAGGATCGTCGAGAACGCCTCGGCGGTTACGACGACTTCCTGCTCTTCGCCGGTGAAGTTAACGGTCTGTTCAAGCGCACCCGCGTCGTTGGGCTTCAGAAGCACCGATTTGCCGGCCGTGCCCTTGAGGACGATCGTCAGGGTGTTGAGGCCGCTCGCGGCGCCTTCGAAGTTGTGACGCATGAAGGTCCATTCCATACTTCCCTTGTCATAGCTGACCTTGACCGAACCGTCTTCCTGCGCTTTAAATTCATAAACGTCTTCGTCGTTCGATATCCAGCCGGAGGTGAAGTCATAATCCTCGGGATAATAAACGACCTTGGCGCTAATGATCTCGAAGGAGCCGGTCTTCGCGCCGTTGAGCGGATCGACGAAGATCAAGATCATCTTCGGCGCTTCCGTCAGTTTGAAGACCGCTTCCTGCTCTTCGCCGGTGAAGGTGATCGTCTGTTCAAACGCACCCTTGTCATTGGGCTTGACGATCAGCTGCTGACCGGCGGTGCCTTTGAATCTCATGATGATCGTGTTATGATTGGCAAGATTCTCCGCAAACACGGTCTTGATGAAGGCCCATTCTTGGCCGGTGGACTTGTTGAATTCGACGGTTACTTTTCCGTCGGCTTCGGTGATCGTGTAGATTCCGCCGTCATTGTCGATCCAGTCCTTGTTGACGTCGACTTCCTGATCGGCCGGAAGCGCGCTGCGCGTGTAGGAAAGTTTCGCGCTGACGATGTAGAATTCGCCGGACGCATTGGCCGTTCCCGGTTCAGCAAAGATCAGGATCGTCGTGAACGCATCGGCATTGACGACGACTTCCTGGTTCTCACCGGTGAAGGTGACGGTCTGTTCAAGCGCGCCCGCATCGTTGGGCTTCAGAAGCACGGATTTGCCGGCCGTGCCCTTGAGGACGATCGTCAGGGTGTTGAGACCGGTCGGGGCGCCTTGGAAGTCATGACGCATGAGCGCCCATTCCAGGTTGCCCTTGTTATAGCTGACCTTGACTGAGCCATCGCTTTGCTTTTCGAACTCATAGACGCCTTCGTCGTTCGATTCCCAGCCCTCGGTGAAATCATATCCGGCGATGCCGAACGCCACCTTGTGCAGTGTCACACTGCCGGATCCGGTCGAACCCGGAGCGGCGAAGAATATGATTTTCTCGATTTTCTTCAGATCGGACGCCGAAAGGGTCGTCAGATCGATCGTTACGGTCTGTTTCGCACCGGTGAAGGTGACGTTTTGCTCTTTCGCCACGCCCGGGCCTTCGATCTTGAACAAACCGCTCTTGTTTTCCTGACCCGTCACTTCGATTTCCAGTTTCGTGAAACCGCTCAGATCGCCCTGCAGGAGGGCCAAAGCATGGGACCAGTGCTGGCCTTCGTTGATCTTCGCGTAGGAAATCGAAATTTCGCTTCCGGATTTGGTGATGTCATAGCAGCCATCGCCGTTGTCGTACCAGATGTCGACGACGAACTCGGGATCGGAGCCGTTATAGATATTCTTTTCCTTGACCGGCGGTTCGTATTCGTATTCCGCGACCATGAAGATGTCGAGGATGTCGAAGGAACCCTGACCGCTGGCGCCGGCATGTCCGAACAGGAAGATCTTCTGGATGCCGTTCTTCTGCTCGGCGGTCATCGCCGAAAAGTCGACGACTACTTCTTGCTCGCTGCCGTCAAGGATCACGAAGTTTTCGTAATTGTCGGCGACTTTCGCCAGGAATTTCTGCCCGGCGGTGCCCTTCACCCGGACGACCATGTAGTTGAAGTTCGCGAACGTGCCTTTGACGTTGGTGTACATGCAACTCCACGGTACCGCGGCGGGCTTGTCAAATTGGACTTTCGTGACGTTGCCTTCATAGGTGATCGTGTAGGTTCCGTCAGCGAAATCCGCCCACTTCTGGTTGAAATGGAATTCCTCATCCGTTCCGTTGTATTCATTGACGTTCGAAGGAATGTCGTTATAGCCCGTTTGGATGATGAATCCGGTCGGTGCTTCTTTGCTGAACTTTAAGGTCGTGATGTTGATCTCGCCGTTCGTGTCCGATTTTTCCGGAGCAGCGCAGATAACAAGTTTCTCGACGTCCTTCAGGTATTCGGCCTCGTCTTTCAGATTCCATTCATACGTGCCGCCGATCCCGGTGACGTTGAGTCTTACTTCCTTCGGCTCGGCGATATCCTTGCCGGCCAACTGTAAGGCCATCGAACCGCTGCCTTGAACGGTGATGACGAGTTTCTGATATTTCGCGAGATTGTACTTGATGGCAGGACTTTCAATCGTCGCTTCAGGTTTGTCGCCCTTGCTGTATGCGAAAGCGAGTTTTTCCGCTGTGTTTTCAGAAATCGTATAAACCGCGGTCTCGCCGGTCCAGTCGCCTAAGACGTTCAATTCATTCGGCGTATTGTCGCAACCAACAATGGTGACAAACAAAAACAACACAAACAAAAAGCCAAGAAATAATTTGAAACTGCGATTCGTCATTACTCCTCCTTTATTTAAACGTTTCAATGTAATGGCAGTTTTATTATATCACAAGCAAAATTGTTATGCAAGCGTTTTTACGAAAATTGACGATATTTTTTTTTTAGGATCGTTGATATTCAAAAACAAAAAAGACCTGTCATCTCAGGTCTTTCCTGATCTCCTCGAGCGCCATTTTTACCTGCTCCAATTTCCGGGTGATTACCGTGGCTTTTTTCGCTATCCTGTTCAAAATCCCGACCAGCCAGATACAGAGACAGATCGCCGTCAGAATACAAAACAACAAACCCAACACCAGTGGATCAGTTGCTATCACCTCACCCGGGTTCAACCTTACTAGTGCGAAAACTATAAAGCCGATGAAGCTGAAGATGCCCGCAAACACCAAGGTAATGAGTGAACCCCATTTTTTCGGGCTAGTGCATCTGGCGATGTAAAATGCGCCCGGTTGGAGTTTACTGGCCGCATTTAGCGCGGCTTTCCTGGAATCATAAACGCCGGTCAATGCGCTTTCACTGATGACGACGTATTTTCCCGGGTATCTTAACGCAAACTTATCCCGATTATTCTTAAAGAATCGCTTGTTCATATTACTCACATTTTCCTCCCTGGGTATAATATAAAGGAAAAATATGAAAATTACAATATTTTCCCTCTAATTAAAAAAGACCGTTTCCGGCCTTTTCTCATCATCTCTTGATACAGATGAATGCGGTGTTGCCTTTAGTTTCGATCGTGTAAAAATCCTTCAGCATCGACTTAAAGAACGGAAGCGTGTTCTTGTTCGCGAAACCGTAGTTTTTCGGCGAAAAGTCGGTCTGCCGCTTCTTCAAAACCTCGATCACTTGGGAGAACTGGGCGAATCCCTTTTCGTCCTTGTTTTCCTCAATCAACTTATTCACAAGTTCCACAAGATCCTTGATTTTCTTGCCTGGATACTTTTCGGCTTGGACGTGCGGTTTCTTCTGTGGGTCATCCGCCTTATGCGGAGCCGGCTTGTTATCCTTGATGCGCGTGTCGATATTGATAAAGAAATTGCATTCGTCCTTAAAGGGTTTGGGTGTCGACTCAACCCCGGCGCCAATGACGAATTTATTTTCCTTCTTCAACCTGATCGCCAGCGGCGTCAGATCCGAGTCGCACGACGCCAGGCAAAAGCAGGTGATATAATCCCTCTTGAGCAAGTCCATTGCTTCAATCGCGATCCTGATATCGGTGGCGTTCTTCTTCTTCGTATAGGGAATCTGCAATTTCGGGCTGATGCCGAGCGACTGCATCTTCTCGATGAACTTCCACTGCGTCTTTTCCTCGGGGGGTATGGTCGTGTTGATGTCCGAGAAATACGCCTCCTTAATGATCACATCCCCGTAATCATTGAGTTCGTCAAATAATAGTTTTAAGAATTCTTCATTATTGAAGTTGTCAAAATCAATCAAAACCGCGATTTTGTGTTTCGTTTCCATCGTCATGTCATATTCCTTTCATTTTTCAGACTGTTTTCATAATTCGATTTCCGCGCCGGCCGGAACGACAAGCTTGTTTTCCGCAGCAAAAGCTTCCGCCATTCGCGCGTCGAATAGCGCGCCCGGTTTCATATGGATCGGAATGGTGTGGCGGGCTTTGATCAGCCTTGCGCATTCCGCGGCTTCCGCCGGTCCCATGTTGTATACGCCGTCAATCGGCAAAAGCGCATAATCGAGGGCGAGTTTCGGAAAACCGGCCATCGCGGATGTTTTCGAGGTGTCGCCGGCGGCGTACAACTTCAACCCGTCAAAGCTAATGATGTATCCCACGCATTCGTCCACGCGGTGGTTCTTGTTATAGGCGGGCACGGCCATGATCACCACGCCCTTGATATTGAAACTTTGGTATTTTCCTTCAATCAGGGCGTCCTGACTTTGGATGATCGCGCAGTCCGGTTTCTTCGCGACGATTTTAATCTGGTTGTGATCACCGTGCTGGTGCGTCACCAGGATGATGTCGGCGGGCAGGTCATAACCGGTCCCGGCGTAGGGATCGACGTAAATGACGACGTTCGATGCGGTCACGATTCGGAAACTGCCGTGACCCTGAAATAATAATCGCGCCATGATACTATCCTCCACGAATGATTTTACTTCTGCTTTGTTTAAATATTAACACTATTTACGCATTTATGCAATGATTATTTTCAATTATCGGTTGTTTCCGCGGATTTTACGAAAAAAACCGCCGGAAATATGCTTCCGGCGGTCGGGTCCGTTGGTTATTTGAAAGGCGATGGCGGCCTTTATCGATATACCGCCGTCGCGTAATCGTTCACGTAGTTGGGAATGTACTGGATTTTTGCCTCGAAATCGCGGTAATGCTCGTATGTCGGCCATTCCAATTCCACGTGTTCGTTTTTACCGTCGTTTAAATTATAAAAGTAACTGAGTCCGAGGTATTCGATGCGATTGCCGACCTTGCTTTTGAGAACCTTCATCTCGCCTTTGTAGAAACTCGCCTTCTTATCGTTGATCGACAAGGTACAGATGTCGAACGTCGCAGCGGTATCGGGATCGTTATAGATGATGGTGATTTTAAACCGCTCCCCGTCCTCATAGATCTGGATCTTGATAAATTCCGGCATTCGCTTCATCGTTTTCTGCCTGCCGTCGGTGATGATCCGCGTCAGTTTTCCTTCGGCATCCCGATAATACAGACGGTAGTCGTATTCGGTATTGGGAGTAAGGTCGGTAAATTCCACGGTGCCGTCCTCGATCTCCTTCAGTTCGCCGTTCAGTTCCATGTACATTTTGTCAATGTCATGGCCGTTTTCGGCCTTGAGGTCGATGTCAAAGGCGAGTTTGGAAATGTTCATCTCCGCAAGGTCGATATCAAGGTTCGGATCGCGGGCGACGACGAGGAGGCAGTTGCTGTCGGTCCGTTCGCGGCCATCCGAAGGCGTGTTCTTCACTTCCAAGAGACCTTCCTTGCGTATGATCATCGTCGATGAACCGCCGCCGTCAAGGTTATAGACCTCGACGCAGCCGTAGCTATGCATGACCGCCGCCAGTTCGGAATAGTCGGCCCCGTACATGCCTTTACTGGCCTGCCGGCCGTCGATGACCATCATCACAATCGTGCCGTCGGCTTTCCGCCCGACCACGGTACGCGGCGCGCGGTTTTTAAGCGCGGTGACCTCGGGCACGATGCCATCATTCATGATGGTGTCGCCGCCGCCGGTGATGTCCTTGGCGTCCGCATATGCGCCAATCAACTCATATTGGCACCGAATCTTCACGCCCGTGTCCAAAACCGCCTTGACGGCTTCGTTACCGGTCACGATCGCAAACTGGCCGATGCCCAGTTCCTGGGGCGCGCGCGCGGAGATTACGCCGCGGCCGTAAAAATCAGTGGCGCTATTGGGAAGGGCGAGTTCGGCCTCCCCGACGACATAACAGGAAAGTCCCGGCGCGCCGGTGAAATTCACGGGCACGATGGCGTGGTTGGAATCATAGATCGCGAAATAAATCGCCGTTTCTCCCGCCGCGGGAGCGGCGTTGATCTTTTCAATGTTGAATTCGGAAGTGATATTGCCTTCATCGTCATAGACGGCCAGTTTCATGTACTCGGTCCTTTGCACGGGTTCATTACCGATTAACGAATCGGCGCGGCCGTCGTTGGTGAAGCCGACTTGCCGGGCGGTGGACGTCTTGTAATATTCGCCGTTGGATACCATGGCGCCGTTCGTCTGATAAGGCAGGTTACCGCTTCCGCCGATATCAAAGAAATCGCCGTTTATCGCCGCGATCACCTTCCAGCCGGGATGCTTGCTTTCGTAATCGTTGATCATGCCCCGGACGGTCGTTAGCGTCCACTTGTTATCGTTTAGATTCGCCCAAGGTGTGATCCTTACCACATCCGATGACGGTACTTCGAGGACATTGACAACCTGCTCGTAATACTTGCCTGACTCGACCAGACCGGTCAGGCTGCCCAGACCGTCTACGTCGTAACCGGTCAGCGAAGTCGAGGTGAAACCGTCAATTTTCGTATGTTTCACTCCATAGGGAAGTTCATTTTCTTCAATAATTTCTTCGACCAGAAAACGGGCGCCGGCAATCTCCGTGGCGCCGTCTTCGGCGCGGATCGTCGCCAGACCGAAAAAGGCGATCAACATCGCGATAATAGCCAAATTAAACCTCTTCATCTCAATCTCCTCTGTTACAAAAAATCTCTTATAAACGACATCTAATTATACCATATTCGCGACGTTTTCTCAAACCGAAAAAGAAAAAATGATGACACAAACAATGAAAAAAAGCCGGTTGAATATAATGATCAATCGGCTTTTATATTTGCAGGTTTAGTTTCGGCCCGGCAAGTTCCGCTTTCACCTCGCGGTCTTTGTTTTTGACGACGACGTATCGATAACCGCCCGGGTAATCATGACGGAGCGATATTTCCAGTATTGCATCACGATATGTCATATCGTAAATCTGATAATCGCCCTCGCGATAGGAAAAGCTAACCCCGTCATCGTAATAATGGGAATACCCAGCCTGATCACCATAGATTTCAACAATCATCGTGTCGCGTTTTTCCGGATCGATATAATCGGCATCGGGATATCCCACGAGGATGCTGTCTTTCCTGATAAACATCGCCAACTCGGCAAGCGGGCAATCAATAATGTGATAACCGGAACGGTACTCCTTCCCCGTGCGATAATCGTACCATGATCCCGCCGGGAGGTAAACCATCCTTTTGGTCTTTCCGGGCTCGACAACCGGCGTCACCAGCACCCGTTCTCCGACCATGTACTCGTCTTCGATGTTATACGTTTCCGGATCGTCCGGATAATGATATACCAGGGGCCTGATGACCGGGGCGCCCGTAATCTCGTGTTCCCAGAACAAATCATACAGGTACGGAATGAAACGGTAGCGCAGCCTGACGATGCGCCGGTAGATGGAAAGCGTCTCCGCATCAAAGGTCCACGGTTCTTGACGGCGCGTGCCGGCAGCCGCGTGATTGCGGAAAAGCGGGAAGAAACAGGCGGCCTGGACCCACCTGATCAGCAGTTCCTTCGTCGCATGCGAACTGAATCCGCCGATATCTACCCCGCAGAACGCAAATCCGGAAAGACCGAGATTGCATATCTGCGGTATTGCCATCCGTAGGTGAGGCCAGAGGCTGTGATTGTCTCCGGTCCAGACAGTCGAATACTTTTGCGTTCCAGCGTAACAAGCGCGGGTGATTACGAACGGACGGTTCACTTGTTTAATAGCGTTGTAGGCTGTTTTCGCCATGTAATGACCATACAGATTATGCGCCTTGGAATGGCGTAAATCCCCGTCGTCGCCAGGAAAGACGACGTCATTGGGCAGCGGTCCGGTGAATGACGCCGGTTCGTTCATATCGTTCCAGATGCCGGCAACGCCCATATCCAACAGTGCTTTAAGCTTCCTTCCCCACCAGGAACGGACTTCTTCCATGAAAAAGGACGGGTATACCGCCGGTCCCGGCCAGACGACATTTTGATAGATCCCACCTTCGCGGGTGCGAGCAAAAAACCCGCGTGCCTTTCCTTCTTCATATACGGAATATCCCAGCTCGATCTTGACTCCCGGGTCCACGATCACGACGGCTTTTACTCCCGCCTTTTTCAGGTCGGCGAGCAATCCCGGAAAATCCGGGAAACGTTCCTTATTAATCGTAAACACCTTGTATTCGTCCATGTAATCGATGTCGAAATATATGACATCCAGCGGAATTCCATATCGCCGGAAAGCGCCTACAAGTTCCCGGATTTCCGCCTCGTCACGGTACGACCACCGACTTTGATGGTAACCCAGCATCCAAAGCGCGGGCAACGGCGTCCTTCCGGTCAGGCTGGTGTAGCGCGAAACGACATCAGGAATCGTGGGACCAAAGATGAAATAATAATTCAGTTCGCCCCCCTCCGCCCCATAAGCCACAATCTCCGTATCTACCGCCCCAAAATCAAAATATGCCTTGGACGGGTTGTCGTAAAACAACCCGTAAGCCAGGCCGGAATGCTGGCCGATGTAGAAAGGAATGGATTTATAAAGCGAAGGATCGCGCTCGGTATGGGGTTCGGAATTATCGGTGTTCCACATCACATAGGAGTAATGTCGTTTGTTAAGGAAACCGGTCGTTTCCCCGAGGCCGTAAAAGACTTCGCCCGGGGCGATTTCTTTGCTTACGTGGATTTTTTTATCGGAAAACAAGCCGCATGATGCCGCGTCGCGAACGATCACTTCACCGGAAGACGTAAGAAACGTCAGCCGCCCGCAATCCTCAAACTTCACTATGAAATAGTCAGTGGAAAAACCATTTCCGTCGTTTAAAGTCTTGATGGCGACCGGCTCGTAAGGAAGATTTTCAATCGCATGCGAACGCTGGCGCGCGCTCGTCCCGATTCGGACGATTCCAGAAGTGATGAATTCTAAAAAAAGGTCCTGTTTTTCATAAGCGAGCCGCGCAAGTCGCCCATTTATTTCGAATGAAAGAAGTTTACCGCAATTCATAGTTACTTCTCCTTGCCAAGTCTATTAATAAGAAAAAGCCATCCTTGCGGGTGGCTTCAATTGGATTCTCCTGCTACTTGACGACAACATTTATTGCCTGAGGTCCGCGATCACCGTTAGTGATATCAAAAGTTACGTTTTGCCCTTCGACGAGAGTCTTGTATCCGTCAGCCTTAATAGCGGAAAAATGTACGAATACATCTTTACCGTCTTCGGCCTTAATGAACCCAAAACCCTTGGTGGCATTAAACCATTTGACAGTACCCTTATACAAAACTAGTACCTCCTTGTACAAATACTATAATAAAGATAAATTTACACCATATGTACCAGTTAAGGGTAATATAGCCTTAAATCTAAACCT
The DNA here is from genome assembly GCA_002385575.1 of Caryophanales bacterium UBA3946. Lineage (GTDB taxonomy): Bacteria > Bacillota_I > Bacilli_A > ML615J-28 > CAG-698 > UBA3946. The sequence goes on from DGDS01000012.1 coordinate 55,268, forward strand.
TATTACCCGTTCATTATAACATATTGTGTAAGACAATACAAGCAGAATCGCTATTATTTTACTAATATTTTTAACTATTACATGCCGTGTTATTCATTACCAAACTATCGAGATCATCAGGAAAAAAAGAAAAAAAAGAAAAAAAAGAAAATAAAAAAAGTGCGGTGGCTGTCTACATATAAGCCGCATTTAACCCAAACCCATGCGTATTCACGCAATCATGGGCACCACCGCTGTTAACTTATATTATTATATCATGGATCGATTGGTTCCTTGCTCATAAGATCGATAAAGGCATCGACGATATCGGGATCAAAGATCGTTCCGGCCTTTTCCGCAAGCGCGTCCAGCGCTTCCTCGCGGGAAAGCATGTGTTCCTTGTTCCGGCGAAGGTTGTCATAGTGCTCCGCAATCGCCACAATCCGCGATAATAACGGAATCGCTTCGCCCTTCAGTCCCTTCGGATATCCGGTTCCGTCCCAATGCTCATGATGGTTGAGGACGTACTTCGCGATTTCCATCGTTCGCTCCGAGACGCTCAGAATCCGGAATCCGACGGTGGGATGTTTCCGGTAATCGGGACCATTCTCGCTTTCGATAGCGGTCAGGGCGATCTTGCCGATGTCGTGGTAATAAGCCGCCTCGCGTAACAAACTCATCTCCGCCGCGGAGAAGTTCAAAGCTTCGCCGATCTTCGTTGCGAACAGCACGACGTTGTCAGCATGCTCCTTGTTCCGCGGGTCTTTCAAATGCAGTTTTTCATAAATATATTTTATGTTCTCGTAATCAGCGCTCTTCGCGTTCGCCGTCTTGTCAAGATACATGAGTTCGTCGGCGCGGTGGAGGATCCAGTCGATCTTCACATCTTCCGTTTCCTTCGTCGCGCATCCGAGCGAGATCGTGTATTTTAACAGGCGTTTGCTAATCTTGTCATAGGCGGACCGGATCCGCGAAGCGATCTTCGCCGCATCTTCAGCCGTGGTCTGGGGAAGGATGACGATGAACTCGTCTCCGCCCCAGCGGGCTACAATGTCGTCGGCGCGGCAGGCGGACCGGAACACATTGGCCGCTTCTTTCAGAATCTCGTCACCGGCGGCGTGTCCAAAAATGTCGTTGGTCAGTTTCAGACCGTTGACGTCGCCCAGGATGATCGAAAGCGGCAGGTTCCGCGCCACGTCAAGCCGTTTTAACTCCTGTTCGAAGAAACGACGGTTATACAACCCGGTCAACGGATCATGATAGCTGAGGTAGATGATCTCGTCCTCGGCCTTTTTCCGTTTGCTGATGTCGTTGAAGGTGACGACGGCGCCGACGATCACGTTGTTCTGGATTTGCGGGTAGGCATTATACTCGACCGCAAAACTCGTCCCGTCCTTGCGTGTGAAGCGTTCGTCTTCGCCGTTTACGACCTTGCCTTTGCTGAGCGATTCGTAGATCTTGCAGCGGCTGGCGGGGACGGTCGTGCCGTCCACCCGGCTGCATTGGATAATATCATGGAGTTTTCTTC
>DGDS01000012.1:56907-69151 GCA_002385575.1 Caryophanales bacterium UBA3946
AAGAGACAGGGATAATATCATGGAGTTTTCTTCCGATCAATTCGGAATGGTTATCATATCCGAGCATCATAAGGGCGCTGTTGTTGCAGAAGACGCATTTGCCGGTCACATCGATCCCGATGATCGCTTCGACTGTCGAATCGAGGATCAGCTGGAGCCGTCCTTCGCTGTTTGTGATCTTTTGTATGGCGGCCTTGAGTTCATCGGTGCTCTTCTTATACATCAAGTTGTTCCACAACCCCCGCAATAACACCTCGGTCTGGGTGACGTCGATGTCGTCGTACTTATAAGGCTTGTTGAACAGAATGGTGACGAATTTCAGATCGTCGCCGCGCCGGAAGGGAATGGCCAGCAGGCGGTTGATGTTGGCTGCCGAGGTGGAAATGTTTTTGAGTTGTTTCTCAGGTTCGTTGATGATGAGCGCGTCGGGGCTTCCGCCGGCTAACAACTGCTTGGCCAGCGCGCACGCCGTTTCCTCGTCAACGGGATTTTCGCCGGCGATGTACCTGTGACACGGATGCTCGTCGTCCTTGCAGTAAACGAGCACGCCACTTTCGCTTCCCGTCAGGCGGATCGCTCCTCCGAGGATGTAATCAAATTCCGTTTCCGTCAGATAACGCGTCTCCTCTTCTTCGGTGGGAATGTCGATGTTACTGAAGATCTCGTAAAGGATTTCGTTACAAAGAGCGGATTTTCTGATTATTTCCCGGCTCTGGTATTCATCGGTGATATCGCGGACGAGCGCGCCGACGCCGTAGGCGCCGTTCATCAGTTTCACTGGGAACTTGACCGTTTGGTAAATATGGTCGCGCCAGCGGGTTTCATCGGTGATCAAGCGGCGTTCGTTAAGGACTTTGAGGTCGTTCTCCCTTTTCATCCGGGCGAATTCCTTTTTGCTGATGGCGAAATCGTCCTTTCCAATCACCGCGGCTTCGTCTTTCATTTCATAAAAGCGCAGGAACGCCTGATTGACAAACAAGTAACGCAGTTTCTCGTCCTTGAGGTATATTAGACTGTTGTCGGCGTCAATAAACGCCCGTAATAAATACTCGTGGTCCGAAAAGCGCGTTGTGCTGGCTTGATAGACCTGATTTTTCCGGTAAATGAGATATGTTACCACGGAAAGAGCCACCAATAACGCGAAGAATAAAATAAAAACGACGAGATAAAGCGTGTCCGCGCAACCGGCGCCAAAAACGGCGATAATATTTATCATCGAGTTCGATATGGGAATCACCATATTTTATCACCTTTATTGGAGAAATAATATTATAACATAAAAAAATGAATATGGAAGAGTAAAATGGATTTTTATCCGGTATTCTGCCGGAAAAATGCAAAAAACGGGCGAAATGACGCTCACTTCCCCTTATTTTTTCCTGCCGACGATTCCCTTCCTAAAACCGTCCGCGCGCGCCAGATCATCCGGACGACACCGTTTCCGCGTCAATCCGGCGTTCGAAAGAACCGCCTGTCGGTCGGTCTTTCATCCGCGGTTATGTAATTGTTCCGACTTGCGAAAAAAAAAGCAGCGCGGCTGGTGCGGCGGCGGTCTTCACCGGAGATCAGCCGAGGCCTGAAAATAACTTGAATTTATGACGCAAACAGGTGTCGCCTTCCTGGCGGACTTTGTTTGGTGGATGGTTATATGTTGAATTTTCAACGTCGTAATAGATGCAAACGGGCAAATTCCCGTCTAATGAAAACAAGGATTTCTTCTTCCCCCGCATATTGCCTTTTTTGGCGGTTATTATTCCCCACATAAGTATACCATATATTCCACGATAATGCCATATGTTTTTTGTGAAAAAAATAAAAACCCTTTGGGTTTTTATTCGTTTACGGCTTGATTATAGATAAAACTTACCGTATTGCGCATACCTTCATAATGGATCTCGATATCCTCGACTAGACGGAATTGGTTGCGGGTACGGTCGATGTTCTGTTCTTTATAACTGATGCGGTAAGTCTTGCTTTCGTTGAAATAGTCGTTCAGATACCTTAGTCCACTCGCAAGCGCCTGCAGGCGCATCGCGTCTACGATATAATCCACTTCCTTCTGCGTGATGAAACCGCGCACCTCGGCGAAATAACCGCGGAGAAAATCCTTAAAGAAAGTGATGTTGATGCGGACGAGGCTAAGGTTGCTCTCGTCCTCGCGGGTCGTCGCGGAGAATAGTCGCAACGCGTCCCCCAGGTCGGAAAGCAGGGTTCCGGGAATCGCCGTGTCGTAACAGTTGACGGCAATCACCTGATAGGTGTTGATGTCGAAAAGAAAATTGTTCAGACGGAGATTGTTGTGCACGACGCGAAGCGGGAATTCGCCGATTTCAACCAGGTGCGTCAGTTGCCTGAGGTCTTCCTTGCGGTCGAGGGCGAATTTCGCATCGTTATAAAGAATGAAATTCGCATCGGTAATCTTATAAACAATTTTCTGAAGCAAGTCCAGTTCCCGTTCAACGTTATAATACTCGGGATTCGGACTTTGCAGGTCCTTGAGCGGAAAATCGATCAGGCTGCGGTGAAAACGACCGATCGCCCGGCCGATCTCGTAAACCATCTGGCCGTTAATGACCCTGCTGAATAAACCAGCGCTCTCCGGCATGCGGAATCCGCGCCAATAAGTCCCCTCGATCGCGACGACGTCGTTTTTCTCATCGTCGGTCAGCTTTTCCACCATCAGCGCGACGGCGTCGCCGTGCTTCTGTAAATGTTTCTCAAGCATACGATAATTGGCGACCGCCTTATCCGGACGGCCAACGGCGTTGACGTCAACCACTTCCAGCAGGTAACGCCCGTCCGTTGCCTCGACGATGTAACTGCGGTTGTAAAAACCCTTCCCGAACTTGATGACGTTTTCAGTCTTGTCAAAAAGATTGAGTCGTTTCAGCGCTTCGAACATTATCATGTTTCGTCCTCCTTACCCCCTTATCCATATTATACTATACTTTTTTTTCATAAGCAAATGTTTTCACGTTTTTTTGTCAAGATCAGTCGTTCTTTAGTTGATTCCGTAGCTATGATGATGGTGATCGTAGAACAAATCGACGGCCGGCGGATCATATGTGAACCAGACGAACGCCGCCGCAAGCCCCAGAATCACCAATACGGCCATAAAGAAGAGCGGCCAACGTTCCGGAAGACGGCGATAACAATAGACTCCCACCGCCTGCCCGGCCAGCACGGCAAGGACGTAGATCGCAATGTCGACGATGACCGACTCGATCCCGAACACTCCGGTGTAAAAATAATAAAGCATGACGATCACAAACAACGGGACGATGAGCGCCGCCGCCGCGGCGGAAAACCACAGGCGACAGCCCGGAGCCGCCTGCCTTCGGAGCGTAAAGTACCCGATGATCCACCACAAAAGCGCCGGCCAGTAAGCCATCTTCAAATGTTCCCAGACGCTCTCGTTCACGGGAAACAGGAAGGCAAGCCAGACGGGTTTGCCCAGGAAAGCAAAAGCGAAATGCAACAGGCTGCCGAGCGCGATGATGAACAGGACGCCCCAGGCGTGCCAACGCGCTACGGTGTTTTTCAATATGATTTTTGCCAAGTTATTCACCCATAAATAGTATATACGGAAACAGGGGCGATATACCAAAGGGAAAAAAAATCCCGGAAATCCGGGATTATTGTCATTTGTGTCTGAACAGGACGATTGCCGCGCCCAAACCGCAGCCGATGAGCAGGGCGACAGCCCCGTAAAGGGTGTAATTGACCTTCGGTTGCCGCTGCGGCGTGGTTAGTGGTCTGATGATTTCGCTGACCAGCACCTGGTTGTGCTCGTTGAGGATGATGTTCGTGTCGTTGAGGAGCGCGCGCAGGGCCGCAGCCGCGGCTTCGATGTCCGCTTCCAACAGTTCCGTCTGCCGTTCCCGTTCGTCCGGGTCGACGACGTATTCGGGATCTTCGCCCTTGTAACGTTGGACCAGCTTCTCATAGCGGCCGATCTCGCTTTCCAAATCGATGATCAGCCTTTGCTGGTTGAGAAGGCTGTCCATCAACTGGTTGTAATAGGTGTCGATTTCGATGACTTGCGCCGGATCGCCGCCGGGAAGGATGATCGTCTGCGTGTTTCCGTCGTAATTGGCGATAAGATCGCTCAGGTTGGTTTCCAGCGCCTTTGCCTTGACGAGTTCCGTCTTCAGGCGGCTGATCTCATAACCGTATTGGGAAATCAAATACTCTGTGTCCTTCGCCAGGTAATAGGTGTCGATCCGCGAGGAGATCCGCTTGAGCGTCGTCGCGCACAAGAGGTTACAACGGATCAAAATATCGTTGAACCCGATCTTCAGGTCGTTGGAAACGTAGTGCTCGTTTCCTTCCATCCTGAGCGTTACGGCCGCGGCGATCAACTCCGCCTGGCGGGAAAGGATCTGATACAGATCGACATATTCCAGATCGGTGAAGTCAAGGTTGATGATGTCGTTGACTCGCGTCTGGTTGACGTACTTCCGGTTGAAACGGATCCGGAACTGTTCGACCAGTTCGGTCAGAAGTGCCTGGGCCTGGGTGATGCTGATGCCGAGGGCGCCGTTATTCAGGGCGAGCAGATAATGCGTCGGGTAATAGTCGAAAGTTTTCCCGTCCTTGATCGCTTTTTCAATCTGGGCGACGATGCTGTCGGGAACGATCGGGGTGATAGCGATGGCGTTGCGCAAGGCGTTGCCATTGAGGTTGTTCAACTCGAGTTCTTCCAACGTTGCCACGAGGATATACGGGTCGACAAGGTGCTTGTCGGTAAAGGCGCTGCCGTCGGGATATTTCCCGTCGCTGATTCCTTCCCATTGCAGGGTGACGACCGTCGCCACCTGCGATTTAGAACGGTCATAGATGCCGGCGCCGATGAGTGTGGCGACGACTACGATCGCGACGGCGAGAAGGATGACGAACTTCCCCTTCCACAAAACATTGAACAAATCCCGCAAACTAATTTCGTTTTCCATACTGTCTGTCCTTCCTTATATTTTACTTGATGTCGTGCGATATCTTTATTATATACGAAACAGACAGTGTTTTTATTGCATTATCACGTCGCCATTTACTTTACATCAGACCGGTGATCTTGCCGTCGGGGGTGAGGTCGATACGCAGGGCCATCGGCGCCTTCGGCAATCCGGGCATCGTCATGATACTTCCGGTGAGGCAGACGATGAACCCGGCGCCGGCCGCGAGCCGGATCTCCTTGATATGGATGGTATGGTTGTCAGGAACGCCGGCGATCTTCGGATCGTCAGTTACGGAGTTCGGCGTCTTCGCCATGCAGATATAGAAATCCTTGTACGGCGAGGATGCAATCTCCCGTAAATCCCTGAGCGCCTCGGGCGCATACTCGACGGCGGTGGCGCCGTATACCTTATAACAAATCTTTTCGATCTTTTCGTAGACTGGTTCTTCGCGTTTGTAAAGCGGAGCGTAGGCGGATTCCTTGAGGTTTTCGAGAACCTTTTCCCCGAGTTCGAGCCCGCCTTCCGACCCCTTGGCGAAGACCTCACTCTTGGCAAGCGGAACGCCAACTTCCTTCGCCCATGCTTCCATGAAGGCGATCTCTTCGGGAGCGTCGCTTGCGAAAAGGTTGAGGGCGACGACCGTGGGCAGGTTGTATAGAGCGACGGTGTCAAGATGGCGTTTCAGATTCTTCACGCCGCGCCGCAAGGCCTCGACGTCGCATTGGGAAAGCGCGTTAACGCTTTGGCCACCATGGTACTTCAGCGCCCTGATCGTGGCCACGACGACGACGAGGTTCGGTTTCAACCCAGCCTCCTGGCACTTGATGTCGAGGAACTTCTCAGCTCCCAGATCGGCGCCGAAACCGGCCTCGGTCACGACGTAGTCGGCGAGTTTAAGGGCAAGTTTGGTGGCGATGATCGAGTTACAGCCGTGGGCGATGTTGGCGAAAGGACCGCCGTGGACGATCATCAGGTTGTTCTCAAGCGTCTGCACGAGATTCGGCTTCAATGCGTCCTTAAGCAGGACCATCAGCGATCCGGTGATTCCCAGATCCTTGATCGTGACCGGGCGGCCGTCGCGGCGCTGCGCCACGATCGTCCGGTCGAGGAGGCGGCGTAGGTCGGCGTGATCGCGGGCCAGACACAGGATCGCCATGATCTCGCTTGCGACGGAGATATTGAAAACATCATAACGCGGTGTTTCTTTAGCCGAGGAAAGCCCGACCTGGACGCGGCGCAGGGCGCGGTCGTTCAGGTCAAGGCAACGTTTCCAGCTGACCTTTTCGGGATCGATGTCAAGCGCGTTGCCCTGGAAGATGTGGTTGTCGATGACGGCGCTAATGAGGTTGTTCGCGGTCGTGACGGCGTGGATGTCACCAGTGAAATGCAAATTGAGTTCGACCATCGGATTGACCTGGGCGTAACCGCCGCCGGCGGCACCGCCCTTGATGCCGAAGACGGGACCGAGCGAGGGTTCGCGGAGCGCCCCCAGGCATTTCTTCCCCATCCGGCACAATGCGTCGACGAGGCCGATCGTCGTCGTCGATTTTCCCTCGCCGGCGGGCGTCGGCGTGATCGCCGTGACGAGGATCAGTTTTCCATCTTTCTTCCCAGCAAGTCGTTCGTAAACTTCGGGCTCCACTTTCGCGATGTACTTCCCGTAATGGAAAAGCTCATCGGCGCTGATGCCGAATTTTCCGGCGAGCGCATCAATCGGCTCAAGTTTGGACTGGTTGATGATTTCGATATCGGATAGCATGTTTTCCCCGGCATAACGAGCGGCGTCCGCCGTTATGCCTTCTCCTTTCTTGCGTGTTATGTCACTAGCATTATACTAAATCGCATCGCTTAATACAATATCTTTAACAAAAAATGGCCCGTAAACCGGGCCGAAAACATTTTCCTAATTTTTCAAACGACGCCCTGCGCCTTCATCGCCTCGTAAACCTTGAGAAACGCGGCGACGCTCACTCCGGAAAGGAGGTTTTCCGGATCGCCGAGCCGGCTGGTGGTTAAGTACGCCTGACGGAAGATATCTTTCATGATCTCCTTTAGTTTCGCATCCACCTCCGCAAACGTCCAAGGCAAGCCGGTGGCGTTTTGCGTCATCTCGAGGCCGCTGACGGCGACACCGCCGGCGTTGGCGGCTTTTCCGGGGCCGAAGAGGACGCCATGGGCGCGGAAGTAATCAATCGCTTCCGGCGTTGAAGGCATGTTAGCCCCTTCGCAAACGAGGCGCGCCCCGCCGGAAACGAGCGCCTTCGCGCTTTCGAGGTCGAGCTCGTTTTGCGTCGCGCAGGGAAACGCGACGTCACACGGACAACGGAACACTTCTTCCGGGGTCGTAAGGTATCGGGCCACGGGATCATATGCCGGATATTCAGCGAGTCCCCGGCGCTCTGCTTTCAGCTTCATGACCACATCAAGGTCAATCCCGCTAGGTTTATATACAGCACCTTTGCTGTCGCTGATAGCGACGACTGTCGCTCCCAGCGCCGCGGCCTTCCGCGCCGCATGGATTCCGACCTGGCCGCTTCCGGAAACGACGACGCGCTTGCCGGCGAGGCTTTCGCCCCGGTATTCTCTGAGCATTTCCTCGGCGAAATAGCATAACCCGTACCCGGTCGCTTCCGGACGGACAAGGCTGCCGCCGTAACTGACGGCCTTGCCGGTAAACGCCCCTTCGAAGCGGTTGACGAGTTTCTTATAATAACCGAAAAGATACCCGATCTCGCGGGCGCCGACTCCTAAGTCCCCGGCCGGGACGTCCACGCCGGCGCCGACGTGTCGGAACAGTTCGGACACAAACGCCTGGCAGAAACGCATCACCTCGCCGTCGCTTTTACCGGCGGGGGAAAAATCGGAACCGCCCTTGGCGCCGCCGAGGGGAAGGCCGGTAAAGGCGTTTTTGAGCGTCTGCTCGAAGGCAAGGAACTTCATCACCGACAGGTTCACTGTCGCGTCGAAGCGCAATCCGCCCTTGTAGGGACCGATGGCGCTGTTGTGCTGGACGCGGTAACCGCGGTTGACGCGGACGCATCCGGCGTCGTCGACCCAGGAAACCCGGAAGATGATGATCCGTTCCGGTTCGAGCAACCGCTCAAGGACGCCGCTGGCGGCAATTTCCGGCAGTTCGGGAAGGAAGGAATCGACGGATTTAAGAAACATCAATACGGCCTGGAGGAACTCGGGTTCATGGCGGTTCTTGGCCACGCAGTCCCGGTATAATCCTGTTAAATATTTGCTAGCAAACATGCTGATCACCTTGCTTGTCCGGTATTGCTTTATTTTATCACAACGCGGCTGCTTAACACAAGAAATTTTTTCATCTTTCGTCAATAAATGAAAAAAACACTGCGCAGGCAGTGAGGGACGGGAAAACGGAATCCTATAAAACGCCCGAGTTGATCGCCCACAACCCGAACGTGTAATAGGTCATGAACAGCAGCCACACCAAATAGGGAAGGAAGAGATATCCGCTGACCTTGTTGACGGATGCGAAACGCCGGTACGAAGCATATGCCAGGACCAACAGCGCCAGCGTCCACAGGAATCCGGCGAACAGCCAGCGGAAGCCGAAGGTGACCGGAAACCAGAACAGGTTTAAAAGCAGCTGCCAGAAATAAAACTTGAAAAGGCCCGATTGCGCCGGTTCGGATCTAGCCGTCCCTTGTTCGGCCAGATACGCCGAAAGCCCGGTGAACAAAAACATCGAACTCCAGACGGCGATGAGGACGATCCGGGGAAACGCCGGCGCCGGCTTCGACAACCCCTGGTAATAATCGCGGAAATCCGGCATCAGCATCATGATTATGAAGAACAGCATCAGCGGTACCAAGAGGTGAAAAGCCAGACTTTTGAAATTTATTCGATTCATTGCGTTATCCTCCTAGTCCATTATATGTGGACCGGCGGTAACTTATGTTTTATTTTTCAGTTCCCCGATCTTTTCAAGCGTCACGCGCAAATTATTGATGAAGATCCGGTCATTGCTTACCAGAAGCAAAAGCAAATAAACCATCCCGCCGACGGCCGCGAGCGTGATCAACCGCGGAAACGGCCGGGCGATGAAAAGGGTGACGGCGCGCTTGAGCGCAAAAAGGGGCAGTGAGAAAAGGAAATAGGCCAGGGCCCGCCGGGGGATGGCGTCGATCCGGCGGTCGATCCGGCGCACGGACAGCCGTAAAAGGATCGTCACGATGAGAAACGAGGCGGCGAGCGTCGCAACAGCCGTATCCGGCCGGAAAAGTCCCGTGAAATAAAGGACGGCGTTGGCCGCGAGGTTGAAAAGCCCGCCCGCCAGGTTGCAGGCGATGATCGCCTTTTCCCGCTCGTGCAAATACAGGGCGCATTCCCGTTCGATGTAGACGATCGCGTTCAGAAACACGGCAACGGTGAAGATGCGCAAGGGCAGGACGCTTTCGTCGTATTTGCCGGCGGCGTAGATGGCGATGATGTCGGCGGCCCCCACGAAGATGAACACCAACAGTGGAATGAAGATCATGTAGAACGAGCGGACGAGTTCGTTATGCAGAAGCAGGTATTCGCGGCGGTTGTTGCTGTGCAACAGGGCGCACAACCGGGCAACGGATACGACGATGATCGAAATCACGACGTTGTACACCGAGGTCGTGATGTAGTGGGGAATGTTGTATACCGCGACCGCATGGTCGCTTATAAGCAATCCGAGCATCAGTTTGTCGGCCTGGGCATATAATAGCGAGATGTTGGTGATAAGGAACACCAGTAAAAGCGGCCGTAAATGCCGCCCCAGGCGCAGACCTTTTATTTTTACCCCGAATTTCTTCGTGACGTATATGAAACTCAGGACGTTTTCAACGATGTAGACCGCGGAGACGATCAGTCCGTAGGCAGGAAGGTTATCGCCGCGTACAAAGATGAAGATCGCCGCCACATAGGCGGCTTTCACGACCGATGCCTTGATCATAATGAAACGGTAATCCTCAAGCGCTTCATTCATCCACTCGACGCCCACGGCGCTCCCGGCAAACTGGAGCATCAGAATCATGTAAATGACCTCGCCCTCGTGGTTGTTGATGAAACGGATGTAGGCCAGATACAAAAGCGCGAAAATGACGTTCATGGCGAATCCAAGCAGGAAAAGTTCGGTGTATGCCTTTTGGATCGCCTCCCTGTCCGTGCGGATCTTGCTGATCGTCCGGATACCGTAGGTATAAACGCCCGTCGTCGCCAGCGCAATAAAAAGCTGCGCCTCGACCGTCGCCTTGGTGAAGGTATCGTAGGATTCCTTGTTCAAAACGCGGATGATATATGGTCCGACGATGATCGGGATGATGATATTAATCACGCTGAGCAAGATTTTCAAAAACGCGTTAACCCGCAACGAAAGCATCGCATCCACCCATATCTAGTATGGACCGATTGACCGCGTTTATGGAAATGAAAATATTTTCATGAAAATCTTTTCACCACATTTTCATTGCGAAATGTGATATAATATCAATAGAAAGGAGGGAAACATATGATTATCTTGTTGGTTATCCTGGGAATCATCGCCGTTATTGGCCTTGGCATCGTTTTGACCGGATGGCTGCTGGCGGAAATCGACCGCATCAACGATAACAACAAAGATGCCGGCAACCGCTGCTCGATTGACGATTACAAGTTTTTCGCCCGTAAGTAATCACTCATTACCCCAACGATCATAACAAAACAATTTTGACTACATAGATGCAAACCGCTTGCGCGGTTTTTTTATTTTTATTGAAAACATTTCCAAAATAATGCATCCGTTTTCATTTTTTTTGCATTCGTTTTCATATTTATTTTTCATCGGCGTTATTCTATAATTGTATCCAGGAAGCGAACCTCTCTCTCTTTTCATGTCAGACAACAATAACACAATGTACCTTTTCTTCATATCTCCTCTTTTCATTTTCAAATCTCATGTTCAAAAAAATCTCTCAACTTCCATTTAAGTCATAAAAAAATTCGCTTCCTAAGCAAAATGATATTCGCCGGAATATCATTTTTTGCTTTTTTCAATCAGAAAACCAGGGCTTACGCCCTGGTTTCTTCGTTCTCAGTCGATTTTCAGGTATTTCTTCTGTTCGCCGCCCGCTTTCGCCTTCGGCAGCGTGATGCTCAGGGTTCCGTCCTCATAGCGGGCCTTGATGTCGTCCTCGTTGACGTTGCCGATGTAGAAACTGCGGCTGCACGTGCCGCGGAACCTTTCGCGGTGGACATATTTTCCCGCGGCGTCGCTTTCGTCCTTGGCTTCCTCTTTCGTGACGTAAACGGTGAGGTAGTTATCGCCGACATGGATCTTGATATCGTCCTTCTTATAGCCGGGGACGTCGATCTTGATCAGGTATTCCTTTTCCGTCTCGATGATGTCGGTCTTCATCCTCTGCATGTTTTTCCCGAAGCGTGCGGCTGGGAAATCAAGCCAGGATTCAAAAAACGGATCCTCAAACCAGTCGGACAGCTTCCCCTCTTTCACTATCGGCGTGAGTTTCATTTTGATTCCTCCTTCGCTTGATATTATGCGCCCTCGTTATATTTTTATTCACGACGGGTTTAAATGTTACTCGGGCCATTTATCAAGGAAACCTTTCTCCAAGCGTAACAATTCCGCCTTGACCGGAAGCCCGCTGCCGAAACCGACGAAGCGGCCGTCCTGGCCGATGACGCGGTGGCAGGGCACGACAATCATGAGGGGATTGGCGGAACAGGCGCCTCCGACCGCCCGGCAGGCGTTCTTATTCCCGATACGCGCGGCGATCTCCGCATACGACACGGTCTCCCCGTACGGGATGGTAATCAAACTCTCCCACACGGCGACCTGGAAGGCGGTGCCGGACATTCCCAGCGGCAGTTCAAAAACCCGACGCCGCCCCGCGAAATACTCTTCGAGCTGTTTACGAGCGGAAAGCAAAAGCGGCGTGGGGGCATCGGCACACCTGCGTTCGCCCAGGCCGACCGCCGTTATTTTTCCCGCTTCTTCTTCGACATACATCGGTCCAAACGGCGTTGAAAAAGTTATCGTCTTCATCTTCATCACCCGTCATTATTATATCACAACCAGGCGTTCTCACGCTGATGTTCTTACATTTTTCGCCATCGCTTGACAACCGCCCTGCCTTTCATTATAATAGAATACCGAAATAAATTATTTCGGACTTGTAAAGGATCGCGTATGGAAAAAGAAAAAGTCCTCATTTTGCTTTTCTCAGGCACGGGAAACACCCGCGCCGTCGGCGCAATGATCGCCGGGCATTTCCGGGACAAGGGATTTTCAGTCGAAA
>DGDS01000012.1:69375-87024 GCA_002385575.1 Caryophanales bacterium UBA3946
AGCGCTTCTTCTTTCGTGCTGGCGAGGACATTAAGAAAAAAAGGCTACGAGGTCGTAAGCGACGCGCTTTTCCTCATGCCCTACAATATAATGTTCCGCTTTCCCGATCCGGCCGTCAAGGCCATGGTCAGGAAGGCCGAAGACATGAGCGCGAAACTCGTCGAAAACCTTGTCCGCGGAAAGTATGAAAAAGTAAGATTTAAAAAGCGTTACCTTCTGGTCGCAACCATCCTCCGCATCCAGTACCTCGGAGCTAGCTTAAACGGCATGCTATGCCGAGCGGACGGGAAGAAATGCAACCGCTGTCTGAAATGTGTGCGGAGTTGTCCGACGGGAAACATCGCCCTCAGAAACGGGAAAATCAAATTCTCCGGCAAATGCACGATGTGCATGCGCTGCACGATGATGTGCCCGAACGACGCGATCAGGTTCGGACTGCTTAACAGGTGGAAAGTCAACGGCAGATACGATTTCGAACGGATCGTAAACGACGATGCCATTCCTGACGATTTCTTCGAGGAAACGCAGTCGCGTTTCTTCCGCTGGCACCGGAAATACTACCACGACCTTGAAGAGAAAGAAAAAAGCGAATCCTGACCAAAAGTCAAAAATCATTAAACGATATTGAGCAATTTAATGGCCGCTTGTTTATTAAAAACAGCGGTCTTTTTTTATTTTCATACTGGTCCACGACGGTTTTTGGTTCATAAAACCCCTGTCTCCGGCAATAATAAAAACAAAACGGAGGTCATCATGGCATACAGTTACAAAGGCGCGATCAGTTTCGGTTTGATCTACATTCCCATCACCCTTCATCAAGCCGTCCGGAGCAACCAGATCAGCTTCAACCTTATCGATAAAAACACGATGAGCCGCGTCCAGTATAAAAAAACCTGCCGCGACTGCGACGGCCGGGAAGTGAAACAAAAAGACATCGTCAAAGGATACGAATACGAGGAAGGAAAATACGTAATCCTTACCGACGACGATTTCGAGAAGATCAAGTCAAAGCGCGATAAGAATATCACTATCGAGGGTTTCGTAAAACTGACAGAGATCGATCCCGTATATTATGACCGTCCCTATTACGTCGTCCCGGAAAGGGGCGCCGAACGGGCGTTCGCGCTATTACGGGCAGCGATGGAGAAAGAAGAAAGGGTGGGAATCGCAAGGACGGTATTGGGAACGAAGGAAACCCTCATCGCCCTGCGCGTCAAGGACGGAATCATGTATCTGAACACGATGCATTTTCACGAGGAGATCCAGCCGGTTCCCTATCTTTCCCCGGATATCGATCTTCAGGAGCGCGAACTGGCGCTCGCCACGACCCTGATCGAAGCGATGGCGAAGCCCTTTACTCCGGAAGAATATGCTGACGAATACCGGATGAAGGTCGAACAGGCAATCGCTGCGAAAATCCAGGGCAAGGAAATCGTTGCTCACGTTGAACCCGATTACAATCCGGCCCTCGATTTGATGACCGCCCTCCAGGAAAGTCTGAACCGCCATGGAACCCAGGCCCACGCCTGATCCGTTCGTAGCCCGTTCTTTCGCGCCGATGCTGTTTTACGAAAGCGAGCCCTTCGATTCCCCGGACTACATATATGAACTGAAAATGGACGGTATCCGCGCCCTCGCTTATCTGGATACGGATAAGATAACGATTATCAACAAGCGCGGAAAAGACGTCACCGCAAATTACCCGGAGCTATCCTCAATCCACGCTGGATGCCGGGGAAGGGCGGTCATTGACGGCGAGATCGTCGCGTTTTGGAATGGAAAGCCCGACTTCTTCCGCCTGCAGCGGCGTAGCCTCTTGGTCGATCCGTTTAAAATCAAGTTGGCGGCTGCCGCCGTCCCAGTGACTTTCGTCGCCTTCGACATCCTCTACCGGCAAGGGGAGACGCTGTACGATTTACCGCTCATGGAAAGAAAGAGAATGCTTGCGGAAACGATAACCGAGAATAATCGCCTCGTTCTGTCCCGTTATATCGAAGATAAAGGAATAGGCTTCTTTGAACTTGCGAAGAAAGAGAACCTCGAGGGTATCGTCGCCAAGAAAAAAGATAGCCGTTATTATCCCGGTACCCGTCGCGATGTTTGGTTGAAGATCAAGGTCTATCAGGAAGAGGACCTGGTGATCTGCGGGTACGTCCCGAAAGAAAACGGGAACATCAAGGAACTGATCATGGGAGATTACGAGAACGGAAAACTTAGGATTAGGCTTAGAATTAACACGATGAAAAACCAAAAAACGATTAAAAAATTTGCTTCAGTCTTCCCGGGTCCACCACTAGCCTCAGGGCACGGTGAGGAAGTTGTCTGGATGAACCCTTACCTCGTCGGCACCGTCCGTTACATGATGAAGACGGAAACGGGCGGATTACGACAGCCGGTCTTCAAAGGAATCAGCACCGACAAGATTGCGGAAGATTTGCGGGAGAATAATGAGATTCAGAAGCAAGAATGATTTTTCATATCGCTTTCGCCATTGTCAAATATTCTGTTACCGATATTGTATAAACCAAAGCAGAATAAAAAAAGATCTATGTAAACCCACATTAGGGAGTTTGACATAGATCAATACTTTTGCATGGTTTTAGCTAAAGGATCAATCAATGGGATCCTTTATAGCTTTTAATTAATACATGCCTTGAGGCATGGCCGG
This sequence comes from Caryophanales bacterium UBA3946, assembly GCA_002385575.1. Classification (GTDB taxonomy): domain Bacteria; phylum Bacillota_I; class Bacilli_A; order ML615J-28; family CAG-698; genus UBA3946. The sequence continues at coordinate 72,044 of DGDS01000012.1, forward strand.
CGTTTCTTTTTCTTCCTTGATTTCCGCGACTGCGGCCTCAGTCGTGATGAAGAGGGCGGAAATCGAGGCGGCGTTCAGTACGGCGCTCTTCGTGACCTTGGTCGGGTCGACGATTCCGGCCTTGAACATATCCACCCATTCGCCGGTTTTAGCGTTAAAGCCGATATTGGCCTTCTCGGCCTTCTGCTTTTCAACGATCTCGCTGCCGTCATAGCCCGCGTTTTCCGCAATTTGATATATGGGCGTCAACAGGGATTCAATAACGACGTTAATGCCCTTCTGGACATCGACGATATCGTGTTTGAGGGACGGTTTCAACTCGTTGTAGATCTCGACGAGCACGGAACCGCCGCCGATGACGATGCCTTCCTCGACCGCGGCCTTGGTGGCGTTCAAGGCGTCCTCGATCCGCATCTTCTTTTCCTTCAGTTCGGACTCCGTGAGCGCGCCGACCTTGATGATCGCCACGCCGTTAACGAGTTTAGCCAGCCGTTCGTTGTAACGCTTCTTGTCGTATTCGCTCGTGGCTTTGTCGGCTTGGGCGCGGATTTCCTCGACGCGGTCCTTGATTTCCTTGGGATCGCCGTTGCCGTCGATGATCGTCGTGTTTTCCTTGGTGACGATGATCTTCTTGGCGAAGCCGAGGTCCTCAAGTTTGATGTCGGAAAGTTCCATCTTCAGATCCTTAGCGAAGAACCGCGCTCCGGTCATGATCGCGATGTCGGTCAACTGGTCTTTCTGGTTGTCGCCGAAGCCTGGGGCCTTGGTGGCGACGATGTTGAACGTGCCGCGCAGCTTGTTCACGATCAGGGTGCTCGTGACTTCCGGTTCGAAATCGTCAGCGATCATCAACAGCGGCTTGTTGGCCTGGACGACCTGCTCGAGCAGCGGGAGGATGTCCTTCACAGTGCTGACTTTCTGGTCGGTGACCATCACGTAGGCGTCCTCAAGCACGACTTCCATCTTTTCGCGGTCGGTCACCATGTAGGGTGAAATATAGCCCTTGTCATACTGGAGGCCTTCCACGACCTCAAGATGGGTATCGAAGCCCTGCGATTCGTCGACGCTGATGACGCCGTCGCGGCCGACCTTCTCCATCGCCTGGGCGATGATGTCACCGATCTCCTGACTGCCGGAAGATATCGTCGCGACGCTGGCGATGTCGGCATTGGTCTCGATCTTCCGGCTCTTTTCAAGCAGCTTGTCCGCTACCTTCCGACCGCCGAACTCGATGCCCTGCCGAATGAAGACGGGATTGGCGCCGCTTTCGACTGCCTTGATTCCCTTGTGGATCATTGCCTGCGCCAGCACGGCGGCCGTCGTCGTGCCATCGCCCGCGTCCTCGTTGGTCTTGTTGGCCACTTCATAGACGAGCTTGGCGCCCATGTCCTCGAATTTATCCTCGAGTTCGATCTCCTTGGCGATCGTGACGCCGTCGTTGGTGATCAGCGGCGAACCGTAGCCCTTGTCAAGGACGACGTTACGACCTTTCGGGCCCAGCGTTACCTTCACGGTATCGACCAAAGTGTCGACGCCGCGCAGCATCGCGGCGCGCGCGTCTTTGGAAAAACGAATTTCTTTACTCATAGTTAGTTAGCCTCCTATTCTACAATTGCGAGAATATCTTTTTCCGCGATGATCAGATATTCTTCTTCGTCGATTTTGAATTCCGTGGCTGAGTACTTCTTGTACGCGACTTTATCGCCGGGTTTGACGGTCGGCGGTACCAGTTTCCCGTCGACATATGCGCCGGGACCGACAGCCACGACGGCCGCGATGTTCGGCTGCTCCTTGGCGTCGCCGGTCAGGATGATCCCGCTGGCCGTTTTGGCTTCAGCTTTTTCTTTTTTCAACACGACATTGTCATGCAAGGGTTTTAACATATATACCTCCTGTTTTTTTATTAATTGTTGTCTAGTGAGGATGCCCGGGCCGGGGCGACCCCGGTCCGGGTATTACGGCCTTCCGGCCGGCAAGTCAATGACAAAACCTTTCGGCGTCGTTTCGTTATTCGATCGTGATGTATTTCTTCTTGTCTGCGGCTTCCTTTTTCGGAACCGACACGGTCAACACGCCGTTGTTGTGACTGGCGCTGATGTCTTCCTCGTTGACGTCGCCAAGGTAGAACGTCCGCTCGCAGTTGCCATAATAGCGCTCGCGGCGCACGTAATTCCCTTGTTCGTCCTTCTGCTCCTTGTTTTCTTCCCGTTCCACGGCGATCGTCAGATAACCGTTCTCGAGGCTCAGCTTGATGTCTTTCTTCTCGATGCCGGGGAGTTCGACGTCAAGATAATAGTTCTTGTCATCCTCGCGGACGTCGGTCCGCATCACCCTCCGGTTGTCGAAGAAAACCGGCATATTGAAAAAGTCATCGAAAAACGGATCATCAAATAAACCAAGACCGCGTTTTCTGTTCCTTCTGGTCATTAAGCTAAACATCATAAAACCTCCTTTGCCATGATGTTAGCACTTGGTACTACCGAGTGCTAATAGTATTATACCACATTAATTAGCAATGTCAAGAGATAAGTGCTATTTTTTTAATAAATTTATATGACATTTGTTGATATTTTATTCATTGGTAAATTCAGTCAGGATCATACTTTTATTGTAAGCAGGAATCACGAATTTATAACCGCAATTTACGCAAAGAAAAAACGGCGCAAGCCGTTTTATTCTTTCAGACTCTTCCTGATTCTCGCAAGGCTCCGCTTCGTAAGACGGCATTTCGAACAGCCGGCGCACCGGTCCTTGCCGGATGCGATGACCTGGCGGACGGCGAAAAAGACGATGACTGCCAAAATCAGCAGGATGATCATGTCTGCAAGTTTCATAACACCCTCCCTACAACCGTAAGCAAAAGGTATAAAAACGAAGAGACCACCCAAGCGATGCCCGTCTGGAAGAGCGCCGCCTTGATCACCGCGCCGGTGCTGCCCAGTTCCCGGCGCATCGCGCCGATCGCGCCGATGCAGGGAGCGCTGAACAGGTTATAGGCCATGAAGGCGAAAGCCGCGGCCGGGGTGAAGAAGGATAACGCCGGGGTCGTAAATATGTCGGCGCCAGATGCCACCTCGCCGGAAAAACCGGCGATGATGCTGAGCGAGGCGACGACTTGTTCCTTTGCGACCAGGCCCTGAAGGGCGGAAACGCCCGCCGCCCAGCTCCATGTCCCGACGATCGGGTAAAAGAACCAGGCGATCAGATTGCCGAGGGCGGCGAGGATGCTGTTCTCGACGGGAACGCCGTACCTGAAGGTCGGCGAAAAGGAAAGGAGGAACCAGACAACGACTGAGCCGGCAAGGATGACCGAACCCGCCCGTTTCACAAACGCGACGGTCTTGTCCCAGACATAGCGGCCGACGTAGCGGAGGTCGGGCAGGCGATATTCCGGCAGCTCGCTGATATAGGCGGAAGCCGGGATTTTGAAGATCTTTTTCAGGATCAAGGCGGCGATGATGATGATCAGGATCGACAGGAAGAATAGCGATGCGGACACGAGGACGCGGTGCCTGGTAAAGAAGAAACCGGCAAAAAGCGAAATGATCGGCAGCTTCGCTCCGCACGGTACGAAGGGGACGAGAATTGTAGCGCTCTTCCGCTCCTGTTCGTTTTCAAGCGTTCTGGTCGCCATGATTCCTGGCACGCTGCAACCGAAACCGACGATGAAGGGGATCAGGGCGCGGCCGCTTAAGCCCAGGTGGGTGAACAACTTGTCCAGAAGGAAGGACACCCTTGACAAATATCCGCTTGCCTCGAGCAGCGCCGCGAGCAAAAACAACATCACGATCTGGGGGATGAAGGTTAATACGGCGCCGATCCCGCCAAGAACCCCGTCACAAACCAGACTAATCGCCCAGGCGGACGCGCCGACGGACTCTAAGCCGCGGGCCAGCAGTTCGGCGCCGCTCCGGAAGATCGTTTCCATATGCTTACCAAGCGCGGTCCCGGTTATGATCACCGCAAAATACAATCCGAAGATGACGAGGACGAAGATCGGGAAGGCTAGGTATTTATTCAGGATGATCCGGTCGACCTTGTCGGACCAGGTCTCCTTTAGATTTGGACCCGTCATCACCGCCTTTTTCAGGCGATCGATGTAATCATAGCGTTCGGTAGCGATTTCCGCCTCGAAATCCTCCCCGGTAAACCCGTCGAGTTTTACCTTCGCGGCCGGAGTCAGGCGCGCGGAAAATCGCGGATCGTTTTCCAGCAGCTTCACCGCCATGAATCTTCTGTTATCCCCGGATAGGACCTCAGCAATCGCTACAACGATCCCTTCCAGCCGCTCGCCGTACATATGGGGCGGGGCGTTCTTTTTCGGTTTGCTTTCGATTTTATCGATCAATTCCCGAACACCGACGCGTTTGCGGGCGGAGATCATGACTACTTCCACTCCCAGAAGCGTCGCCAGTTTTCCGGTATCGATCCGTCCGCCCTTTTTAATCAGGATATCGGCCATATTAAGCGCCACGAGCACCGGGATATCAAGTTCAAGTAATTGGAGGGTAAGGTAGAGGGACCGTTCAAGGCTGACGGCGTCGATGATGTTGATGATCAGATCCGGCTTTTCCGTAAGCAGGTAATCGCAGGCGATGTTCTCTTCCGCCGTGTAGGGACTTAAGGAATAGATCCCGGGCAGGTCGACAAGCGTATGCGTGGTGCCCCTGATGACGCCCTCCTTCTTTTCGACGGTCACGCCCGGCCAGTTCCCGACCTTCTGGTTCAAGCCCGTCAGCGCGTTGAACAGGGTCGTCTTGCCGGAGTTCTGGTTACCGATGAGGGCGATCTTCATTTTATCACCTCGACCATGATGTGATCGAGATCGGCGCGCCGTAGGCACAACCGGTAATCCCTGAGCGCCACATCGACCGGGTCGCCAAGCGGGGCGATCTGTTTGATTTCGATGACCGTTCCAACGGTGATCCCCATATCAAAAAGGCGGCGACGCCGCGCTCCCGACCGGAAGCGGATCTCCACTACCCTTCCCGCTGCGCCGGTCGAAAGCTTCCCCAGCGGCACGATCGCAGCCGTTTCTATATTTTTCTCGTTTTCAATTCTTCCACATCTTATCATAAGTTAACCACGGTTAATATTATATCACAACCACGATAAATGTCAAGGACATTGAGAAACCGTTTCGAAAGTAAACGGTTACTTGCAAAAGCTGACTGAAAAACATGCGCGTTGCATATCGGGACGGTACATGATATAATAAAACCATGAGAGACAACAAGAAATTAACCCCCGCGAACGAGGATTACCTTGAAGCGATACTGATTCTCGAGAAACGAAACAACAAGGTCAGATCGGTCGAGATCGCCAAGCTGCTCAACGTGTCCAAACCGGGGGTAAACAAGGCGATGAACATCCTGAAAAACAGCGGTCTGATCGTGAAAGACGACTACCGCGACATAACCCTGACGGAAAAGGGCCGGATCGAGGCGGAAAAGGTCTACGACCGCCACCTTCTGATCAACCGGTTCTTGCGGCAACTGGGTGTGAGCGAAGAGATCGCGGAAATCGACTGCTGTAAGATCGAACACGTCCTGAGCGAAGAAACGATCCGGCAGATCGAACGTTTCTGCGCGCAAACGGCTAAACCGCAGAAGGAAACAGACAACCGATAAGTTCGTCCCTGCTTACGTTGAAAATGTAGTCGTCAAGCGGGACGGCGGTAAGAACGCCTCCCACCGCTTCCGGGGTAAACGCGACCCCCGTCAGCGCGGCCTCGAGACCTTCGATGTCTAGTTTGCTGAAGAAATCGCCGCGGATCCGGCAGGAAGCGATCAACCCGTCCTGGACATGGAGGTAAAAGGCGACCTTTCCCCCGGCAAAACGGGCGCTTTTCGTCACGTTGTAAAACGGCGAGTGGCCGTGATTCCATTCCCAGGTCCGGTACTTTTCGGCGGCCAGCCGGCGCACTTCCGCTTCCGCTTCCGGCGCAAGCCGGAACGTCCGCGCTTCGATGTCATCCGTCCCCAACAAATATGCAAGCAACCGCTCCATGAACGCGGAAACGGTGATGTCTTCCCGCATGAACGGCCGGACGTTTGTGACGCGGCTCCTGACCGATTTTACTCCCTTCGCCTGGATCTTGTCGGGCGCGACGTTCAAAACGGCGTCGATGGCGTCGAGATCGGAATCAAAAAGGATCGTGCCGTGATGGAACATCCGGTCGCGGTAATAGGCCTGGGCGTTGCCGGAAACCTTTTTCCCGCATACGACGATGTCGTTCCGGCCGGAAAATTCGGCGGGAACGCTGAAGGAACGCAGCGCCGCGATCACCGGCGCCGTGAATTGCCGGAAGAGATCCTCGGCCTGGCCCCGGAATGGAGCGATAAAGGTGAAATTGACGTTTCCGAAATCATGATAAACGGCCCCGCCGCCGGAAATCCTTCGGACGACGTCGATCCCGCGCGCTTCCGTGAGGGCGAGGTTGACTTCCTCGGTGGCGTTCTGATGACGGCCGACGATCACCGCCGGCCGGTTTTGCCAGAGCCAGACGAGCGCATCGGGAGCATCCCCGCTTTTCAGCAGCCACTCCTCGAGCGCCAGGTTATAATATGGATCGTTTTCGTTATTGATGATCGTAAGCATATTTCCACCCTCTAAAGTCTACTATATCTGTTGCGTGAATGCAACGGAAATGATAAAGGCTGATCAGGAAATCAGCCTTTTTTCTTACTTATGCAATCCGATCCGCATCGCCTGCAGAAGGGTGCCCGTCGTGTCGCACCCGTTTTCCCAGTACATCATGCCCGCCAGCCCCTCGGTATAGATATAGTCGCATTTCATCTGAATCGAGCGGGCGTCGTCGTAGGAGATGAACTCCGTACCGTCGTTTTTCAGAATGTAGGGCACTCCGGCAACCTCGTCAAAATAGGCGGTATAAGCCGGGTTGTTAAGATAACTGGAAGCGATCGACGTATAGAACACCGAACCGGAACTCTTCCATGCGCCGTCCTGTTTCACCTGCTTGACGCCATAGAAGGCGACGCCAACGATAATCTTGGATACCGGGACCTGGTACCCCCGGAAAATCGCGATGCTTTCCTGGACTGAGCAGCTAGCCAGGGATTTCCCGACTCCGTAAGTGGGATTATGGAAAGTGGAGCGCGGATAAAGGTTGTTCTGGTAATAGCCGTTGTTCGAGACCATGCTGTAGGTCATCATGTTGATGTAATCGATGTATTGGCTGGAATTCTTGAGATTGTAGTAGGGCGGCTGCCACTGGCCGCCGGCAATCGCGGCGGTGACGAGGTGTCTGGGATTGTTAGCCTTGACCTTGGTGTAGACCTCCTCCATCATCAGGGTGAAGTAGGTGCCGTTGACCGAACCTTCCCAGTCGATGTCGACGCCGTCGAAGCCGTATTCGTTGATGATTTTTACGATATTGTCAGCGAAGTTCGCGCGTGCCGTGGGATTGGAAGCCATCGCGGTCCACGCCGAGTCGGGCGCTACCGAGAACAACACCCAGCAACCGCGCTCGCGTGCCTTCGGCATGATGTACGTGGTGATGTTGTTCAACACGCTCGAACCGTACAGCGAACCGTCGGCGGAAGCGGTCAGAAAGGCGCAGTTGATGATGTCCAGCGTGTCAAAGAAGGCGTCGGTGACGAGGTGGTAATTGCGATAGATGTATGTGGAGGCGATCGGGCTGGCAAGGCTCTTGTAAGCTTCCGCCTTCAGGGTGAAACTTACCGACTCTTCGATGCCCGTAGTTTTCAAAGTCGCGGTCAGGGTGATGAACGTCGCCGAAAGCGGCTGATGGTACTTCCCTTCAGGACTCATGATGTCGGGATGGCTGCTTGCCCACGTCACGGCATAGCCGCTGTAGGCGTCCGGCAGTTCAAGATCGCCGTATATTGTTTTCGGGAGCAGTTCGTTCATATAGGCGGTAAACTCCTCGATCGAGTATAGTTCCCATACCGCCGTGTAGGTCACCGCGGTAATCCCTTCCGCTTCCGGATAACGGGGAAAGACGGTGTAGATTTCCTCGCCGTCGCTCCAGCCGCTGAAATGATATCCGTCCCGTTCCGCTCCGGGCAGCGCGACCTCCTCCAAAAATTCCATCTCCAGATCCTCGTCGGGTTGGAGGGGATAGAACGAACAGGAAAGCTGGCCGCCGGCGTAATTGCTGAGGTTGTCATCGAAGACGACGACGGTGCCGATCGCATCCTCAGTCGCAAGGTCCCTGACCGTCTCAAAAGCGACCGTGTCCTCGCAAAGTTCATGGACGGCGAGGATGAAGTCGTAATCGTCGACCTGGCTCCGAATGATGTCCTTGGTCGCGGGGTTTATTCCCACGATCCGGTAGGCGTTACCGGCGCCCGTCCCCTTGATGAACAATTTATAATAATACTGGAAAAGGCTGACGCGTTTGTCCAGAAGCGTAAGTTTCTTTGCCGACTGGTCGTTCAAAGCGGTGACCGTGAGCGTGGCGGAGGGAACGCCGGAGGCAACCACGAACGGGACGACCTCGTCGGTCCAATGCCCGCCGTTCAGTTCAAACGTCACCCGGACGGTGGCGTAATCCTCAGCCTCGACGATCGCCACGATCTCCCGGGCGAATTCCGAATCGCTTTTTTTCGCCAGTTCGTAAGGCACAGCCTGGAAATATCCTTCCCCATATATGATCTGCTCCGCGCCGGCTTTATCGATATAGATGAAGTAAGCGCGGAAGGTGAAAGCAAGCTCGTACTCTTCTTCCGTCAATTCGGCGAGAGCAAATTCAGCCGGATTCGCAAATTCGAAAACGGAAAGGATATGATCCGCATCCTCCTTTGTGATGGCGCCGGGTTCTTCAGTTTCCCCCTTCACCGCGACGACGCCGACCTCGACGATATCATCTTCCGAAAGGCGTAGTTGCTTCTCGTCGAAGGAAACCTCGACGCCAAGACCGCGCACCTCACCGTCGAGAGCGACGGTCGAAACGGAAATCGCTTTCGTCCTGTCATCAAAAAATTCGCATCCAAAAAGAAACAACACGGACGCAATAAACAAAAACAACGCTATAGTTCTCTTCTTCATTCTTCTCTGTTATTTCTCTCTTTCTAGATAATCAAACAACTAGTCACATATATTTTACCATAATATTGACGATTATGACAGGTCTAATTATTGGCAGATTTCTTTACAGGATCAATAGCAGGGTACCATCGCCAATCTCGATCCGGGAAAAATCCTGATGATCAAGCGGGTCCGCCGGCCGGTAATAAGCCGCGTGCCGACTGCCTGTAAATATCTCCTTCGCGCCTTCCCGCAGCGCAGAATACATTCTAAAGCAAAGCGGATGTCCATAGGTCGACGTATTTTCCGCCAGCGCCGCGGTCAGGGCGGTAAGGTAATCCTTGAAATTACCGGTATCAAAACTCACAACGCCGGTATAGGGCAGCGCGTATAAAAAGGCGCGGGAAAGGCGGACTTCCTTTTCCTTTTTTATGAATCCGGTGTAGTAACGGAAAACAAGGGATTCCCCGTCCTCGTCGATACACGCGGAAAGACGTTTCCGCTCCAGTTCCGATAGCGCTTCGAGCACCTCCTTTACATCCTTGCGCAAATTCGCCGCGATATCCGCATCAAAGACATAAATGATGCTGTTCGGGCCGCTTTGTTCGTCCCGGTCGCGCCAGACCGCCGCCTTTACCTCCTGATCCTGCAGTTCGTTAATGGAAATGTCGACCGTGATCGCGCGGCCGATAAAAGGATAAAGGAGGTTATCTCCGCGATAAGTGCGATCGAAGTTGGTGATCAAAAAGATCGACAGCGTAAACACCAGCACCAGCGCGATGGTTATGATCATGATCTTCTTAACAATGTTTTTCCTCGCCAGGTTCATTGTCAGCCTCCATGATTCTTTTTCGTAAAAAAAGACGGCGTCGCCGTCCGAATCACCCGTCGATCAAGGATTGGTATTTGGTTTTATTACTTAGGAATGTCTGCAGTTCCAAACCGCGGGTGATGTTGTAATCCTTTTTAAAGACTTCGATGATTTTATTGTTATAACGAAGCGCGGAACGATAGTCGCCGCGGATTTCGTAAATATGCATGAGCGAGATCAGAGCATCGATCCGGCGCGGCGGCGTTTCCAGGGCGAAACTTTTCTTGTAATGGCGTTCGGCGAATTTGTACAACCCGAACTTCGCGTACACCTCCGCAAGTTCGTAATGGAGGCGGTCGCTATCGGCCGCGGTCGCGATCGTCTTCCAAATCTGTTTCGCCTTTTTTTGTTTGCCCAACCGGAAGCAATACTCGCCGTAATAAATCGCCAGTTCGTCGCCGTGATCGGGGAAATTCTTCATCGCGGCGCGGATCTCCACTTCCGCCTCTTCGAGGCGGTAATCGTCGAGCAGGTTAAGGATCAGGATCTTGCGGGCAACGTAGGAATCGGGATACAACTTGCAAAAGATCGTATAATACTCGATCAGTTTCCGGTGGTTGCGGTTCTTGAAATCGCCGTTGTATCCTCCCGACGCCACAAGAAAACTCTCGTGCAGCGCATCGGAATTGCCGAGTTCGGGCAAGGCCTCGGTGGCGTAGGCGATCGCCTCCTGGAGTCCGCCCTGGGCGTTGTGGATCAACAGTTCCGAGATCAGCCACAGGCATTCCGGATCGCTCGTCTGCTCGTAAACCGCCTTTAGTTCCGCGATTATTTCATCGCTTTTATCTCTGATATTCGTGTCCCATTCGGTAAAAATGTTGTTCTTTATCTCATCCAAACGTTTGTTCATTTCCTGCTCCGTATCTATTACTTATTATATCATGATTTCCTAAAAAAGTAAAGAAAAAGGCCGATAATGGCCTATTTTAGCGATATTTCCACACCCGCGGTGAAAACAAAACCAGCAGCGGGAAGATTTCCAGCCTTCCGGCCGTCATGATCAGCGCGAATATGATTTTTGATACGGGTCCGAAAGCCGCGAAGTTCCCAAGGGGACCGACGGTGTCCAGTCCCGGACCGATATTGCTCAGGGTGGTGAGGACGGCGGTGAAATTGGTCGTAAAGGAAAAACCATCAAGGGAAACGAGCAGTGTACCAAGGACGAGGATGAAAAGGTAAGCGATGAAATGGTGGGCGACGCCTTTTTGCACCGATTCGTCAAGCGGCTCCCGTTCGAACAACACCGTCGTGACCTGATGGGGATGGATACTGTATTTGATCTCCTTCAGGATCATCTTGAAATAGATGACGATGCGCGATACCTTGAGTCCGCCGCTCGTCGATCCGGCGCAGGCGCCGATGAACATCAAGATGATCAGCAGCGTCTGGGCGAAGGCTGGCCACGCCGCAAAATCCACGGTCGAAAAGCCGGTGGTCGTCATCACCGACACCGTCTGGAACGCCGCGTGCCGGAGGGTCATTCCGACGGAATTGTAAAGGCGAAAGCATGTCGCGGCGATCATCACTGTCGTCACAAGCACTATCATCGCATACCAGCGCAGTTCCTCACTTTTCAAGGCCTGGCCCACCTTCCCGATCAACAGCAGGTAGAAGACGGTGAAGTTGATCCCGAACAGGAACATGAAGACGGTGAGCACCACCTCCACGTACGCGCTGTCGTAATACGCGATGCCGGCGTTCTTGATCGAGAATCCGCCGGTCCCGGCCGCCGATAGCGCATGCGTGACGCTGTCGAAGAACGGCAGCTTGAAGGATAAGAGAATTATCAATAAAATCGTCAGGACGATGTAGATCGCATAGAGAATCCGGGCCGTGATCTTGACCTTGGCGACGATTTTCCCGACTTTCGGACCCGGGCTTTCCGCCTTCATGATGAAGATGCTGCGCGCCTCCGTCGTCGGCATGAACGCGAGCACGAAAAGCAGGATCCCCATCCCGCCGATCCACTGGGTAAAGGAACGCCAGAAAAGCATGCTCCGGGAAAGCGCCTCGACATCGCGGAGGATCGTCGCCCCGGTCGTGGTGAAGCCCGAGGTCGCCTCGAAGAAGGCGTCGATGAAATTGGGGATTTCGCCGCTGATCACGAACGGGAGCGCCCCGAACAACGAAATCAGCAGCCACGAGATCCCGACGATCGTGAATCCTTCGCGGGCGTAAAGCGGCGCGTCCTTCCTCCCCAGGCGCGTCAATAAGAACCCCAGCGCCAGGAGCGCGGCGATCGCGATCAGGAAGGCGAGGTAATTGCCGTCGGCGTCGATGACGGAAATGAGCAGCGGCAGCGCCATCAACCCCGCCTCGACCTTTAGGAGGTTGCCGACGTGATAGAAAACCGCTTTTATCTTCATGGCCTGCCTGCCAGAATGTCTTCCAGATCCTTGAGTTTCTGCTTCGAGACGATGATCACGCTGTCGCCGGCGCGGAAACAGTCCTCGCCATGGGGGATGATCACGGTCTTGTCGCGGACGATGCAGCCGATGAGGATGTCCTTTTTCAGCGGCAGGTCGCGGAAGCTGATGCCGGTATAATCGGTTTCGGCGGGAATAAAGAACTCGGCGGCTTCGATCTGGTTGTTTACGAGTTTATACAGGGTCTTGACCTCGCTTGTGATCGAATCGGAAAGCGAGCGCACAAAACGGAGGATCTGGTTGGCGGTGATCGCCTTGGGCGAGATGATCGTTCCCAGATCCAGTTTCTCAAGGATGTGGTAATAGGCGATATGGTTGATCTTGGTGATGACCTTCGAAACGTTCAACGTCTTCGCGTACAGGGAAAGAATGATGTTTTCCTCGTCGTTTCCGGTGAGCGACAGGAAGGCGTCGACGTCGTCGATTCCCTCCTCGCGCAAAAGGTCCTGGTTCGTCCCGTCGCCGTTGATCACCGCGACTTCCGGCAGCTGTTCGTCCAGTTCGCGGGCGCGCTCATGGTCAACCTCGATGATCTTGATGTCGAGATGGCTTTCGGCAAGTTGCTTCGCCAGATAATAAGAGATCCGGCTCCCGCCGATGATCATGATCTTCCGTACCCGTTGCTTAAGCATCCGCAGTTTCCGAAGAAACTTTCCGATCTCGTTGGCGGCGGCGGTGATGTGGATATGGTCGCCGGCCTGAAGGACGAAACCGCCGGAGGGGATATGGACGGCGCCGGCGCGGACGACGGCGCAAACGAGGAAACTGACGGCGAATTCCCGTCCAAGTTCGGAAAGCGACTTTCCGACCAGGGGCGAGTCCTCCGGCACCTTGATCTCCACGATTTCCGCCCTTCCCTGGGCGAAGGTGTCGATATTGAGGGCGGTGGGGAACTGGAGGATCTTCGCGATCTCCGCGGCCGCCTCCTGTTCCGGGTTGATGATCATGTCCAGGCCGAGATCGTTGTACATGAAGTCGATCTGCTTTCCATATTCGGGGTTACGGACGCGGGCGATCGTGCGCTTGACGCCGTTTTTCCGCGCCACCAGGCAACAAAGCAGATTCAGCTCGTCGCTTTCGGTCGCGGCGATCAGCACGTTGGTGTGTTCCGCTTCAGCCTGGACCTGGATGTCGTAATTGGCGCCGTTGCCGACGACGCCGCGGACGTCGTAAGCGTCGACGGCTTCCCGCACGACGGTGGGGTCGGTGTCGACGACGACGATGTCGTGGCCCTCGTTAACGAGGTATTCGGTAACGATCCGGCCGATTTTTCCGATACCGACGATGATTATTTTCATAATGTGTTACCTTTCCTGATTCGTAATCTGTATATATTTTACCGCTTTATGCGGAAAAATTCAATAAAATGAAAAAAGCAATCACGATTGCTTTTCTTCATTCGCAAGATCGAGCGCGACCGCTGTCGCCAGGCGCCGGAAATACTTCTCCGGCTGGGCAAGCGACTCTTCGGCGTTCGCGAACGCGTCGACGATCTGGTATAGTTTTCTCACATGCAGTTTTTCGATTTCCGCCGGCGATAGTTCGTTGAGCGCGCAGACGAGGATGATCTTTCTCCCGTCTGCCTGGCGGATCACTTCCGATATGACTTTCCCATGCAGGCTCTGGGAATCGATTTTCCCTTCGCCGGTGATGATGTAATCATACTGTTCCGCGAGCACGGAAAAACCGTAGCGGTCGAGCAGGTATTCGATTCCGGAACGGCATACCGTCTTGAAAAAGGCGTAAAAGGCAAAACCGAGACCGCCGGCCGCGCCTGTTCCGGGTTTGTCATGGAAAGCCGTTCCGGTCGCGCGGGCGACGACGGCTGCGTAATTTTCCATCCCCGCTTCGAGCAGTTCCCGCTCGCGCGGCCCTGTCCCCTTTTGCGCGGAAAAGACATTGGTGGCGCCCAGCGGTCCCAATAACGGATTGGTTACGTCGCTTAAGGCAAGGAATTTCACGCCGTCGATGTTGCGATAGAATTCTTCGCAATCAATACTCGCGATTTTCGCAAGTTTCTCCCCGCACAGGCCTTTGATCTCCCGGCCTTCGGCATCATAAAAACGGACGCCCAGCGCCTCAAGCATTCCAGCGCCGCCGTCGTTGGTGGCGCTGCCGCCAAGACCGACGATGATTTCCCGTGCTCCCGTCGCGATCGCGGTCTGAATGGCTTGTCCGAGACCGTAAGTCGAAGCCCGGAGCGGATCAAGTTCTTCTTTTTTAAGCAGAATCACGCCGCTGGTTTTCGCCATCTCCAAAAAGGCGACGGCGGACTCTTCGTCATAGAGAAAATAGGTGTACAGCGGGCGTCCGAGCGGGTCGACGGTCTTGATCAGGACCGGGGCGGCTTTCACCGCCTCCTCGACCGTTTCCAGAAACCCGTCGCCGCCGTCGGAAATCGGGAAATACTCGGATTCGATGTCCTTCTTTCCCAGTTCCTCGGTCATGATCTTGCCAAGACGCCGCGATGTCAGCGTCCCCTTGAACGAATCAATTAACGCCAAAACTTTCATATCCGGCCTCTCCGGCTCTGAATGATCGAGCATTCAAAGTTGTTCTCTACATTTGTCATAAAAAGCATCATCATCCCTTCTGCACATTGATATTATACCATATCTCCCGGCAATAGCAATAATAAGCATAGAAAAACGATAGTGTCAAATTGTTTTGGG